>QIJI01000297.1 GCA_003231795.1 Gammaproteobacteria bacterium | reverse complement strand
AGGGAGATGGGCAATAGCTTTATATCGATCACCACCAGTTTCGAGGAACTGGACAAGGTGCTATCCAGTGTCGACATGGCCGAGATGAGCAGAGATGCACTGAACAGCAACATGGGTATCTCTCCCAGTAAACGCATCAGCGCAGCGTTCATCGTTTCACCGGCATTCGCATTGGCACCGGCGAAAATACCCAGGCTGCCAAAGGCGATGATGCAAAGAATGCTAATCCAGGCGGCGTGTAAAAAACTGCGTTTGGTAGTCTCGCGGTCTGCCAGAAAGCCGCGATCCATCATGACCGGGTCGTGCATAGGGTAGCTCCAGATCTGTAACAGGGCCACCATTAACAGTATCGGTCCTGGCTCATCTATGACGAAGGGTTTGAAGCCCAGATCAGCCAGGTTGAAGGCTTCGCTGGTAAATGTTATTAGCAAAAGTACGGCTAATACGACAAGGAAAACCAGCATTTGAAACACATCGGTCCGCAAAGAGGCATGCAGGCCACCCATCATCGAATAAATCAGTGTTACGACAGCAAAGGCTACAATGGCGGCGGTATAGCCGGCGGTGCCCGCTACCCCGAACAGGATGCCGACGACTAACAAGTTGGCAAAAACTTCACTCACCAGACGCAAACCGATAACAAAGTTGTAGCAGGCGGTGCCGGCCTGGCCGAACCGATCGAACAAAAACTGTTGAATACTATGGTAGCCGTGGCGAAAACGCAGGCTGTCGATTATTTTCGATCCGGTCAGAAAGGAAAGGTAATAAGTTGCATAGGCCAGGGTCCCCCACAATCCATAGTAAAATCCCAGGATTGCAGCGTTTAACAACGAACGTGCGAAGATCCAGGTAGTCACCTGTGAAAAAATCAAAGTCAGTAACCCGGGTTGCTGACCGTCAGGTGACTCACCTCGGAAAAAAGAGGCTTCGCTGCTAGCTCGACTCGATAAAAGGACCGATGCAAGTGCGATGACACCCACAAAAATCAGCAAAAATTGCGACAAAGATGAATTCCCCAGAAATATTTGATATCCGGCCTCATCAAGGCCGTGCCCAATAATTAGGACTGCCGCGAGTGTTTAAAAGTTCTCGAAATTCCTGTGATTCAACGGACCCGGATCGATGTCGATAGAATTGCCTCAATCTTCGATATTGTAAAACCCGCGTCCGCTTTTGCGACCGAGGTCGCTCGAATTGATTGACGAAACCCGTTAGATATAGAATAAAGGTTACAAATTTAGAGACTGCTGTCCCGTTAACAAAAAAACCGTCATGCCGGGGCTCTTTTTTGATTTTCATGTTTCTCAGGCTACTATGCATCCATCCGGCTTTTATCGACGAGGCATTTAACCGAATTCACTGAGAGTTAACGCGATAGCAGTGAAATTCAGAGATAAATTATGAGCGAAAACATTGTTATCACTGCTGCGGCGCGAACCCCGATGGGTAGTTTCCAGGGTGTATTAGCCGATGCTACGGCGTCCCAACTCGGGGCCGCTGCAATTGCTGCAGTTGTTCAGCGAAGCGGACTCCAGAGTGATGCCATCGATGAAGTGATCATGGGTTGCGTACTGCCCGCCGGACAGGGCCAGGCACCCGCTCGTCAGGCCAGCCTTGGCGCCGGGCTGGCGCTCTCCACTGGCTGTACGACGATTAATAAAATGTGTGGCTCGGGGATGAAAGCGACGATGCTGGCGCATGATCTGATTCAGGCCGGTACCAACCAGGTGATGATTTCCGGCGGACTGGAGAGCATGACAAATGCTCCTTATTTGTTACCTAAAGCACGCGCGGGACTGCGTATGGGACATGGCCAGGTGCTCGACCACATGTTTTTCGATGGCCTCGAAGACGCTTCTGACAAAGGCAAGTTAATGGGGGTGTTCGCTGAAAACACGGCCGATAAATACCAGTTTAGCCGCCAACAGCAGGACGATTT
>QIJI01000170.1 GCA_003231795.1 Gammaproteobacteria bacterium | reverse complement strand
CACATCGTCAAAATCAGGAACGTTGTTGCTGGTGACATACTGATTCGGGAACTGGTCATTGTCGGTATCGACTCCATACAAAACCTGCATGTTTTCGACGCCTTCCACCAGCTCCTGAGCGACACCGAATTCGGTGCGAAACAGCGATGGTTCACCACTGGCTCCGTTGGCAATCGAGTAGGTCACGGTTTGCAATTCAATCAGCGTGGCGTCGTTTTCAAATTGTTGGCTTTTGTCGGCCGAGATCAGAATCTCGCTTTGTGAGATGCCGCTAGGCGAAATGCCGGTGACGCGTAAAATATCCGCCTCAAAAGGAATCAACAAATCATTAGCACCGCAGCGCGCTACCAGAATAATGTCGCCGGCGCTTATGTTGTTGACGACGTTGGTGATCAATTCCCGCGTGGCAGGTGGGTGAAAAGGATTTTCAATATTGGTCTGCCCGGGTTTACCACCGCGCAGGGTTAGTGTATCGGGAGTGGTTCCGGCGCCATTGGTGCCTTCGATGCCTTCCTCGCCAAGAAAGTCATGAAAGTCGCTATCGTATCCGGGCACGGTTCCGGCATTCAGCGTATCGTTGATATTGCTGGTATCGTCCGGGTCGAATGCGATGCAGCCCCACTGACCAGCCAGGCGTAAGTCCTGGCTGACCGTGTCGAGTGCGAAGCGGCCGTTCTCCTGTACCTCGGCGATCGCATTGGTAAACGCGAAGGTGGTTTTTTGACCCAGATAGACCTGAATGATGCCGCCCAACAAGAACAGGCTGATTACCAGCGAGACCAGGACTTCAACCAGTGAGATACCCGATTGCATCGGTAAATTTAACCGTTGGGATTTAATCATTGCGCCACCGCCAATGTGTAACAGGTTAAATCGTCATTGGGATCGTTGCCGCAGTCGGTACCGGTCGCGCCGGTTCCCTCGTCGTCCCACATGACTGAAACCAGCAGGCCATCGGCATTACTGCCAATAACGCCACGGCCGCCGGGCAGGCTGGCGACCAGGGCAGTCCAGTCGGCAGCGTCCGCGGTCAACATCTGTGCATTGGTACAAGCCGCTGCCATGCAATCCTGGGTATATACGGTTGTGGTATCGATCCCATCATAATTATTGAACTGAGTGATATTGGCGCGAATTCGGTCGGACATGTTATAGGCTATCCACACCGCCTGACTGTGATTGAGCGCGCTGGTATTCTGGCTCATTGCCGTAATTTGCAAGGCAGCGATGCCGAGCAATCCAATCGAAATGACCAGCAGCGCAATCATCGATTCAACCAGAGTTACGCCGGATTGATTTTTGTTAACTATGGGCATGTGACAGTCCCCTCTTTTCTGACTCGACCCGTGGTCGAAATTGCGATCGCTTTGCCATAGCCAGCGCCGCGGTCATCGCATAAAAAGAATGTGCCTACCGAAGCCGCGGTAACGAAGCCCCGGTAATCGTAGGTAACCTGGGTTCCTATGGTTGCCGGCGTCAAGGTATTGCTACCTTCGAGGGTTTGTTTGGCGCGTAACACCTCTTCACCGCCGGTAAAACTGCCGTCACCGTTGGCATCGATATAGATAATCCAGCCGTCTTCCCAGCTAGTGCCGCCGGTGCAACTGGTGGTATTATTGCTGACACAGACAGCGACTTGCTGACTGCGCTTAACCGCCTCGCTGCGCGCATAGGCCATATGGCCGACCAGGGTATTAATTTGTGCCGTCAGGCGATCGTTCTTGATAAACTCAGACATTGACG
>QIJI01000187.1 GCA_003231795.1 Gammaproteobacteria bacterium | reverse complement strand
TGCAAAAGGCCGCAGATATTCTGGCCAATGCGGGTCATGAACTGGTCGAATATGACTTTCCGGCAGACACCGATCTTGGTTCCTGGCTGGACCTGTTATGGATGTTCGATGTGCAAAATGAAATGGATAGGCGCGTCGCCGATCTCGGGCGCGAGCCGAGAGTCGATGAGTTGGAGGCGATGACACGTTACATCGTTACATTCTCGATCTGATGAAAAAAACGACCGCGATGGATCACTATCATGCCCGGGAAAAGGCGCATCAGGACAGCGTTAAACTAATCAACTCGATGGTCGACCTGGACCTGGTGTTGACCCCGGCGCTTGGTAGCGACCCGATTGCGCTAGGCGCACTGGACAGCCGTAGCGACGCTTTTGATTACGAAAAGTGGTGCCGGGATGGTTTCGCTTTCGCGCCGTTTTCGTTCGTCTGTAATGTCACCGGCCAGCCAGCCGCGTCACTGCCGCTTCAACTGGACGATGGAAAAATGCCCTGCGCAGTACAACTGGCAGGACACAGTGGGCAGGATCATCTGATTTTGCAGGTGTCGGCCTTGCTCGAATCGCATCTCGACTGGCAGCGTCAGCGTCCCCCGATCTGGGCAGGCTAAGCAGGCCAGTCGGCACCATCGGTGTAACGGGTTCCGCGATGACCTTTTTTAGGCACGGGTGTTGAGAGTCTATCTCCGGGCGTGGCAACAATCACCAGAATTCTAGGCTTGCCCGAGTTCGGGTTTTTGGCACCGGTAATAAATTTCCTTATTTTACAGCGTCCGTGTAACTGATCATTGAAGATGGTGTAGACGTAGTCGCCCAGGTTCAATCGCTTCGGTTCGGCACCTGCCATATGAAATTCGAATTCTTCCAGACTGCCATCATAGAGTGATTCCAGCGCTTCGACCCCAGCCTTTGCGGGAATGGTTTTAGTAATTCCAAAGCTCATTGACGCACCTTAAATTCTATTCTGAACTGGCATCATAGGGTCGATTCTGTGGGGCGGCAACGAAAATGAGAAATAGCTCTAAATGAGAATGATTATTAATTGCATTCGCGTTTAAAGTTTGATAATTTCGCGGCTTGTTCATATCTTTATCCGGAGTATTGCAACATGTGGCGCAGCTTTAGTGGTCAGAAATCATGGATTCTGCTTGGTTTCAGCCTTATCTTCAGCCCTGGTCCGGCTGATGCCAATGAGCAGGAAGTCAATGTTTACTCGGCTCGTAAAGAAGCATTGATTCTGCCGCTACTGCAGAAGTTTGAAACCGAAACCGGGATTAGTTTCAATTTGATCACGGCCAAGGCTGACGCATTATTGAAGCGGCTGGAAGCAGAAGGCCGCTCGACTCCTGCGGATCTTTTCATTACCGCTGACGCGGGTCGATTGCAACGCGCCAAACGGGCCGGCGTACTGCAGCCAATACAAAACAAGGTGCTGAATCAACGTATTCCGCAAAATTTGCGCGATCAGGAAAATTACTGGTTCGGATTATCGCAGCGAGCTCGCGTCATTTTCTATGTCGGCGACAAAGTAAGTCCTGACGAACTATCAACTTACGAAG
>QIJI01000178.1 GCA_003231795.1 Gammaproteobacteria bacterium | reverse complement strand
ATTGCAAAGAAACATATTTCAAGGGGTCAGACTCCTTGAAATACGCCACACACGGTAACCGGAATTGGAAAAATGCTGCAAAGCATTGGTCGTTACTATGTGCAATATTTCAATCACTGTTACAAACGCACCGGTACACTTTGGGAAGGTCGCTACAAGGCTGCATTGATCGATTCAGAGGCTTACCTGTTGACCTGCATGCGCTATATCGAACTCAATCCGGTCAGGGCCGACAACATGGCGAATCATCCCTCGGAATACCCGTGGTCGAGTTACCGCTGCAATGCGGTGGGGCAAGAGGACATGCTTGTCACTCCCCATCGTGAGTATCAGAGGCTGGGCGCTACGTCTGCAGCAAGACAGTCTGCTTACCGACAGTTGTTCAGGGCGAGGATACCGAATCAGACGCTCGATGAAATACGCGAAGCCACGAACAAGGCCTGGATCTTAGGCAACGAACAATTTCAACAACGAATTGAAAAGCAAATTGATCGACCGGTCAGCTCCAGCGGGCACGGTGGTGACAGGAAGTCCGAACTGTATCATAAATCGAGGAGTCTGACCCCTTGATTTCAATTGCTGGAATTACTAACGGACACTAGGGCGAAACTAATCGGAGTTTTCGATTATCGAGAGGAAATATTCGCGCTCTTGCTGATTGTTTAATTCCTCGGCCAGGCGTTTGAACAATTCACCAGCATTGGCACTGTCCTGGGAGATCATTTCAACAATAAATGAAGATGCCGGACCCAGTATTTGCGACATGCGTTTTTCCGCAGCCAACACGACCGCCGGAGTCAGGGGTTCGCTAGCCAGGATACGGGACTCGGACACAGTGGTCTTAAATTCGGTAACCAGCTTACCATTCTTGGTGATATCGAGCCGTTGTACTTCAAGTACTTCGGGGAATTGGGTGAATAATTCTTGTAGACTCTCCAGATTACAGTGTAGATTTGATACTGTAGACCGATGAGATTGATGTCGCGCACAACACGTGACAGGGTTCCCGGCTTTTTAGTGCACAGCAAACGAAGCGAAAGCTCAAACATTTTCAGGCTTTGGCTTTTGCCTGGGCCTGCATTTTCCTCAACAGCTGTACGATTTTTATGATACTGCGCCGCATCCGGTTAAATGCATTCGACATTTCGGCAATTTCATCCTTACCCGATACTTTGATTTCAGGATCGCGCAGATTACCTTTACTGGCTTCATCTGCCATCCGGGTGATGCGCGCAACCGGGATCAAGACCATCCGGCGGATGGTGATATTGATGACCAGAAACAACGCGCAAAAGAGTATGCCCAGCGAAATCAGATAACTAAAAAAAGTTTTTCGGGCCAATTCTGCCGGCAAGGTAAAAGGCACCACTACCATTTGCGTGCCGACAACTTCGTTTATTTTCCAGCCAAATCCGCCCTTGTCGCCATAAATAGCGCGCATTGCCTTTGGCGCGTTTTGAGGCGTGCTATGACAGGCCAGACACTTCGGATTGGTGATACGGATCGGGTAGGAAATGTACAGCGATTTGACGCCGTTAACGTCCTGGGTGCCAACCAGTTTCTTCAAGCCCCGGTCGGCAATGAACTGATTGATGATTTTCTCTTCAGCAGACGTCGCCTTGTTGCGCGGATTAGTCGGGTTGAATACGGCTTCCTTGTAGCTGTAATTTGGCCGCGTTTTCCTGACCAGGTTAGCGATTTGTGTCGCCGAATAGGCCGGCACCGTTTGCGGATGAAATTTACCGTCACCAAGCTGGTTCAATAATGGCCGCACTTCGTTGACCGTATAACTGCGCACGGCTAGCGCCTCCTGCATGATGAGTTCGGCCTGATCGGTTACCTGCTGGCGCGCGTTGTCTTCGGTGAGGAAATATGAATTAAGCCCACCGAACACCAATGCGATGCTGAAAATTGCAATCAGCATAAAATTAATTTTGGTAGTTATACTCATCGTGGCTCCTATACCATCTAAGATGAATCCTTTATTTTACAGTGCTTTAACACGTTATTCTGAGGATGAGTATAGTCGCGTTACACACTTATACGACCATTTTTTAATTAACCCTGTCCGCGAGGCTCGCGACCGGGTACGCTCGACCATTCTCAACTCTGGGTTTGAGTATCAGGTGCGGCGGATTTACCCCAGCAAGTATTCAAGGGTTCAGACTGAACCCTTGAAAATGACTCCTTGAAAATCCAAAACAGCCTCCGGAATTCCCGGGGCGATTCAGTTGCCGTATTGCGCTCATGCTTAGGCTTCGCCATGTACTTGCAAGTTTGAGAACTTACCATTTTTATAGTTGAACTCGATTGCAAAGAAACATATTTCAAGG
>QIJI01000094.1 GCA_003231795.1 Gammaproteobacteria bacterium | reverse complement strand
AGGAGTGGTGGCGGAAGCTCTCCCGGGCGTGGATATTGGAGATATGTACTTCCATCACCGGCAGGTCGCAGGCCTTCAGCGCATCGTGGATGGCAATCGAGGTGTGGCTGTAGGCGCCCGGATTGATGATGATGCCGCCGGCTGAGGTGCGCGCCTCGTGAATCCAGTCGATAAGGTGGTGTTCGGCGTTCGATTGATGAAAGCGGATATCCAGCTTCAATTCGCGGGCCAGCGCGGTGCAGCTGTCCTCGACATCACCAAGGGTTTCATGGCCGTAAATTTCAGGCTCCCGCTGACCCAGAAGATTGAGGTTCGGGCCGTTGAGAATATAGATAAGACGGCTCATGGAAGGGTCCTTGTTTGCCGGTCGGGTCGCCTAATTCTGCCCGTCCATCTGATCGAAGAATAGCCTACGCAGGCCCGCCTCGGATAACAAATACATTGCAGTTTTCGTCTATACCAACTCGTTAAAAGGACTTCCGCTAGTCAAACACTTTTAGAATCATACCATTTTCGCCAATTGCTACCCCGGACTGCAATCCATCAGAACCACCCATCACTCGTATTGCCAGACGATTGAAATCAACCGGCTTTTTTATTAGCGCACTGCTTTCTTTGCTATTTTCAATTTTCCTCTCGATCACACGAAAACCCGCCTGAAGCAGGTATTGCTTAAGCGCTTTCCACTGCGGAAACCGGGTTTTGACCAGACTGCGAATTGCGCTGGACAGGATTTTATTGCTACCAACATATGCAGCACGAAGCGGAACGTCCCTTGAGGCAAAATTTTGATCATCAACGGCAATGTAAAAACCTGACTCTCGGATGCGGTCAAAATCGCTTACATACAGTATAAGTTTCCATATATTCTTATTATTCTCCGGAAGTGGGCATTCGATAAGAGCACTGATGAGTTTTTCTTTTGACATCACAGGTTTACCGTCAACTACGACCGCTCTTCGGTTTCTTGTTTCGACGAGTTGAAGCTCGTCTATTTTTATTAAACCAAGCCGAGAAATCATGACACGAGCCTCTGCCATTTTCATCCCATTCCGGAACAGTGCCTCGACCTCATTGCGTATCGAATCGTAGTCGCTAATCGAGTAGCTGCAAAATTCCTTCAAAGGCATCGCACGCGTTCCGCCGTTGCTCAAAAATATGGCAACAACTGCTGCGACCAGCGATTTGGCGACTGGCGAAGTGGTCATGAAATTCCTTCCATGGTCTTAAATTCACACCCTAGTTAAATGCGACACGTATTAGGATGGGTGAATACCGTTTTGCCTGGCATCTTCTGGTAATGGACACCGATTATCAGAGCCCGCTTAGTCGATCGACCCTGATGGAGGTGATCGTGTTGTCACCAATCCTGTTGTCACGCAGGTTAAGATCAGTGGCCCGGAAAGATTCACAACGGCCCCATAGAATAGATTTCGGTCTCGGCAAGCTTTAATTCCTATCTTTGAATTTTTACCAAACTCTATCGAGGATATCGTGTCATTTTTAAATTTCATGACATTGGAGTTGTTATAATCTCCAACGCCTAGAATCCTACATTTACCACCAAGATTCGGATGTTGATACACGGCAATTGCTTTACTGTTATCACCCGGATAACACCGTCCGGGAGCACGATATACTGCCTGTTTTTTTACAATTTTGGCGGACGAAA
>QIJI01000330.1 GCA_003231795.1 Gammaproteobacteria bacterium | reverse complement strand
GTCGCTATAAACGGGTAAATCCTTCTTCTTTTTCGAGCCGCTCAATTTCAGCCGGCGCAAACGGAATCTGTTCGATGAAACTGGGTAACTCATTTTGCCCGATATTGAGCTGACGCATTCTCGTCTGACAAGCCTGAATATCAATAATATTGTCCTGATCGAGTAACTTCGCCCTATCGACTAACAGCATGTTGGTGGAATAGTTATTCTTTTGAAATAACTGCAATTCATCACCATGCAATACAATGGCAATACGATTGTGTTGCTCCGGATCGAATAACTCTCGTAATTGCTCTGCCCGATTCAGCACCACATCGAGTTGCTCAGCAGTTTCAACCGTTACACTGAACACATAACCCTTAGCCGGTTCCTGCGCCGCGACAGGGGGCAGCGAAAGCAGCAGCAAAAGCCAGGTGAAACTTACCCACCTGATCATATTAATCGGCACCGGCAATGGTCATATTGTCAATCAGCATTGAACCACAACGCACACTGCCCCGCCGATCCAAATCAGTACCAAGCTCTACGATGCCCTGGAACATGTCGCGCAAGTTGGCCGCGATAGTCACTTCTTCCACTGCATGATCAATGCGCCCGTTTTCTACCCAGAATCCTGCCGCTCCACGAGAATAGTCTCCGGTCACCGTGTTTACGCCGTGACCCATCAGCTCGGTCACCAGAAATCCCCGGTGCATGCTGGCAACACATTCATCAAATGTCTTGCCCGTATTGGACAAGGTGAGATTGTGGACACCACTGGCATGGCCCGTGGTAGACAGCCCCAGTTTTCGTGCCGAGTAGCTATCGAGCAGATAATTCTGAATCACGCCATTGGCAACCAATGCGGCTTTCTTTGTCGCCACCGCTTCGGAATCATAATCCGCCGAAGCCAGTGCCTGCGAGATAAAAGGATCTTCGTCCATCTGCATAAACTCGGGGAAGATACGCTCGCCTGCCATGTCCAGCAAAAAACTGGCCTTGCGATACTGTGCGGCACCGTTGATCGCAGAAAGGAAATGACCAACCACTCCCCGAGCCAGTTCCGCAGTGAATAAAACAGGTGCCTGCCGGGTTTTCAGTTTTGCCGCATCGAGCCGGTTCACGGTTCGCTTCGCCGCCTGTTCTCCGATGCTACGAGCGCTATCGAGATGGTCCGGGTTACGACTCACGTCGTACCAGTAGTCGCGTTGCATATTGCCATTTGATTCAGCCACTACCGAACAACTGATGCTATGACGGGTCTTGTATTGCGCCTGCAGGAATCCGTGTGAATTGCCATAAACCGAAACCCCGGAACTTAAATCGACCGAGGCGCCATCGGAATTGACGATGCGGGAATCGTATTCCAGCGCGGTATTTTCGCATTCCAGTGCCAGTTCGATAACCGCCTGAGGCTCTATATTCCAGGGATGATAAAGATCGAGTTGACGAAACTGATCGGCCATCAGATCGGCATCGGCCAGGCCGGCACAGAGATCTTCGGACGTGTAACGGGCAATATTACA
>QIJI01000246.1 GCA_003231795.1 Gammaproteobacteria bacterium | reverse complement strand
TTTTGCTGGGTGCGGGGATTAAGCAAAGCGGATTCTCGGGTCGACTATCGCCACCAGAATATCGGACAGTATATTTCCTATCAGTAACAACAGGCTTGCGAGAAGCACGACTCCCATCACAACCGGGTAGTCCCGATCCAGAATCGCGTTAAATCCGAGTAAACCGAAACCATCGATATCAAAGATCGTTTCGATCAGGAATGAACCCGATACCAGCAATGTGATGTTTTGACCGAAAGTGGTAGCAATTGGAATCAGCGAGTTTCTCATCGCGTGTGTCATCACGCTGCGATGATAGGAAACACCCTTGGCAATGGCGGTACGCATATAGTCTGCCGCGAGGTTATCGAGCAGGTGGTTTTTCAGCAGCAGCGTAACCAATGCAAAACTTCCGACCAGGTAACACAGCAGTGGCAACACCGAATGCCAGATGAGATCGACAGTCTTTTGCGCCGTGGACATTTCATCGAAGCGCAGGCTGACAAACCCTCCCATCGGAAACCACTCCAGTTGTACCGAAAAATAAAGCAACAACAGTGAACCTAGTGCGTAACCGGGTATCGCGTAACCGACGAATATCAGGATCGAACTGAGGCTGTCGACCAGCGTTCGGTGCCTGATTGCTTTCAAAATTCCGAGAGGAATACAAACCAGATAGGTGATCACCAGAGTCACCAGGCCATAATAGAGCGAAACCGGGAATCGCTGTTGGATTACGTCCCAGACTGGTTCGTTGTAGCGGTACGAGTTACCCAGGTCACCCTGTAATACTTTCCACACCCAGTCGACGAAGCTCCGCAGTACTGGTTTGTCGAAGCCATAGTACTGTTTCAGGCGTTCAAGCTGTTCGTCTGATAGCGCAATATCCTGACCGGCCATCCCGATGGAGGTGCCACTGGAAATGTCGAGCTGTTGAAACTCCATCAAAGCGCGTTCGAGCGGTCCGCCTGGTACAAAACGTGTGATGATAAAGACAATCACCATGATGCCGAGCAGGGTAGGTGGAATTAACAGCAACCGCCGTATCAGGTAATCACGCATAGCTTGTTTTGGGACCGAAGTTCATCGAGCTAGATGGTGCCATATTGCCGGGATGAGTCAACCTGAGACTTAACCCGAACAATTCATAAACATGCACCTGCTCTTGCTTGTTTGTGAATTGTCCGGGCTAATCACCAAATCTGGTAAATGTCTTGCACTTTTCAAATGCTGTCAGTAATGTCGCAATGCGTCAGGTCACAGCAATATTTATTGAGACAGTATGAACTTTTCCGATTTTGGAGAGCATTTTAACGGTTACTCCGGCATAACCCATTTAATGGATGATTTGAGCGAGGGATTGGCGCAGGCTGATGTCGTGATGCTTGGGGGCGGCAATCCGGCAAGTATTCCAGAAGTCATGTCGTTATTCGAATCAGTGATTGAAAAATTGCAGGCCTCGGGTGAACTGGTTAAAACGCTGGCTAATTATGACGCACCTCAGGGTAAAGGCGAATTCCTCGAAAA
>QIJI01000108.1 GCA_003231795.1 Gammaproteobacteria bacterium | reverse complement strand
TTGCCGCTATCGGCGGTCGTCAGTTTTCATGGATCGCTGGAATCATTTCATACCGCCGAACCCGGCAGTATCACAGCAAAGATTCTGGTTTGCCATGGTGAAGCCGATTCAATGGTTACGCTCGATGATGTGGATGCCTTCAAACAGGAAATGGAAATCGCCGGTGCCGATTCTAAAGTCCTGATATTACCCGGCGCCAAACATAGCTTCACCAGTCGGGAGGCGGATGCCGATGCGCAAAAGTTGGGCATCGATATCGGCTATCAGCAGCAGGCCGATGAGCAGTCATGGGCCGCCATGCAAACGCTGTTCAGTCGGGTCTTTTAATGTCCATCGAACTGGATTTAAGCGATGTTCGTCGCGAGTATGAATCGCAAGCTATCAATATAGCCGATATGAATGCGGATCCATTGGTTCAGTTTGGCCTGTGGCTGCAGTGCGCGCGGGATCTGAATCTGCTCGACGCAACCGCAATGACGCTGGCCACTGCTGATACCCCGACGGCGCGTATCGTTTTGTTGAAACAATTCGATCAGCAGGGATTTTGCTGGTACACCGATTCACGCAGTCAGAAAGGTCAGCAACTGGATGCAAATCCGCGCGCGGCATTGTTGTTTCACTGGCGCGACCTGAGTCGCCAGATCCGCGTTCATGGCGCAGTGACTCAATTGCCGGCTGACGATGCGGAACACTATTTCAAGTCGCGCCCCGAAGGCAGCCGTTTCAGTGCTGCCGCGTCACATCAGACTTCGGTGATTGAATCGCGCGCCTCGCTTGTAGCAAAAGTCGAACGGCTACGTAGTCAGTATCCTGATGGTGATGTGCCCCGACCACAGGCCTGGGTCGGTTACCGGCTGGAGCCGCATTATTTCGAATTCTGGCAGGGACAGGATAGTCGCCTGCACGATCGAATCATTTATCAGCCAGTCACAGACGGCTGGCAGATGCATCGAATTTCGCCCTGATGTAGTTCCCCGCGTTAGTCGCATTCGGGCATTTCCCCGGCTTAATCAGAGGCTCCTTAATAATTAACGGAAACGAGATGAATTTTAAAACTCGATTACAGCAAAACGAGCGGCTCATTGGCACCATGCTGACGCTGCCATCGCCGGAAGTCGCCGAAATGATATCGAAATGCGGTTATGACTGGTTGTTTATCGATGGTGAACACGGTCCGCTGGCAACGCTCGACTGTCAGCGTCTGTTACAGGCGATTGGTGGACGCTGCGCCAGCTTGATCAGGGTGCCGCAGAATAACGAAGCCGAATTCAAGAAAGTGCTGGATATCGGTGCCGATGGTGTTATTGCACCCCGGGTTAATACCGCCGAAGCGGCGCAACAAATTGTCAGGTGGTGTAAATATCCCGCAGACGGTATTCGCGGTGTCGGTCTTGGACGCGCGCATGGTTACGGACTCGATTTTGCCGAAACCATGGAAACGGCAAATCAGGAAACCGTGGTCGTGGTTCAGGCCGAAGATATCGAAGCGGTTGAAAATATCGAATCGATTGTCCAGGTTGAAGGAATCGACGCCGTGTTTATCGGGCCTTATGATTTGTCGGCGAGTATGAACAAGATGGGTCAACTCGATGACACCGAAGTGATGGATGCTATCGCGAGGGTTACCCGGGTATGCCAGCAAAACAAAATTCCGTTGGGATATTTCGGCGTAAGCGCTGACAGTGTAAAGCCCTATGCTGAGCAAGGTTACAACCTGATATGTGCCGGCGTGGACGCAGGATTTGTTACCCAGGGAGCGATACAGATAATCGAGGATTTAAAATGAGTGAAGGCAGTAAAAATCTATCGCTGGATCAGGTCGATGATCTGGCCCGTCGTGCACTGGCCGGTTGCGGCGCGCAGGGACATCAGCTCGATCTTGCGGTGCAATCGGTAATCGATGCGGAATGTGATGGCATCCGCACCGTCGGGCTGGGCTATCTACCGATCTATTGCGGGCATTTACAGGTCGGGAAACTCAATGCCGCGGCGAGTCCTTCACATC
>QIJI01000379.1 GCA_003231795.1 Gammaproteobacteria bacterium | reverse complement strand
TTCAATTCGATGAAGAAAAACGCCAAGAGCCACAGGAATGCGTCCCAGAAGTTCACGAAATCGCCCTCGAAGCCCCAATAAATCGCGGCAAGCAATAGCGTTGCGTACATCAGGTACTTCGATCGATTGATGATTCGAAATATCAGACCCTCAAAACGCTCGTGTTCCTGCCGCCAAACTTCGATTTCGAGGACAATCACAATACCCAGCCAGACGCCGGCATTGATCACGTCGACCCAGGCGAGATACTGAATGTCTTTCAGTTTCGAGGAATCAACAATCGCCGAAAATCCGTCGTATTGGAAAAATACCGCGCTGTCAGAGAGCGTCGTGCAGTTGGCCGCAGTAATTCCAACATAGTTATCCAGACTCACTGCGTACGACCATTGACCCGCTGCGAGACTGCAAAGATCGCTCACCCCGGGTAGCGGGGATGCGAGATAAGTCGCAACTAAGTTCGCCAGGTATCCGTAAAACGCGTAAGCGACGAACGCGTAGGCAACCGCACGCGCGCCTCGCAGGGTCCAGGAGACTCTCGGCGTGAAGCGTCGATCATCGAGCACGCAAGTTTCGAGCTCGAACATGAGCAGAAGTACGACCCAGGCGGCCGTATCGATTGTTGAGGCGTAGGCCTCGATGAGGTTAGCGGCAGCGACGCCGCTGGGAAATTGCAATTGTGCAGCAAGATACTCTTTCGACAAAAATACGTAGATGTTGTAAGTCAGTAATGCGTATATCGTGTACTTGAATAGCTGGAGCAGGATCTTGCGGTCGACGTTCAAATGCGGACTCCGGGCGGTATCGCGACAAATCCAAGCATGAGAATTAGTCGGCGTTGACCGAATCTGTTTCGACACCCGCGTAATATACCCACACATTCTCTTCGCCCGTCAGTAACTCGATGTACTTCGGGTGTACGAAAATATTTTCTCGGCCCGATTTGATTTCTTTAAGAATACCGATGTCACACAGTTGTTTCAGGTAGACGGATGCTGTTTGCCGTTTCGCCACACCTGCATCAACCAGGTTACTGATGCGGCAGTAGGGTTGCTTGAACAGCTGTTCGACCAGTTCCCAGGTATAGATTTTCGGCAGGCTGTTTTGCACAAATTCAGCGGTGTGGTCCATGAGTTCCCGAATCGCTTTGATCTTGTCGGTGGTCCAGGTACAGGTTTCTTCAACGCCGTCGAGGATGAACATGATCCAGGGTTCCCAGGATTGCTCACTGGTGACGTTCTGTAGCAGTCGGTAATAGGCTGCTTTGTGGCCAATTACATAGCGGCTCAGATACAGGATCGGTGAGTCGAGCAGGCCGTGCTCGACCAGGAAAAGTATGTTCAGGATGCGCCCGGTACGGCCGTTACCATCGGAGAACGGGTGGATAGCTTCGAACTGGTAGTGCTGGATCGCCATGCGAATCAGCGGATCGATCTCAGTGTTGCGGTGCATGAAATCGGCCCAATTATCCAGCTTGGCCTGTAATAGCTTCTGGCCGACCGGCGGCGTATAGATAACGTCACCGGTCATGCGATTTTTGAGCGTCGTGCCGGATTCGCTGCGTAGATCGAGCTCTCTGCCCTTGATCGTGCTGCAAATCTGAATCGCCATGTCAGTGGTCAGCATGCCTCGCTGCACCATCTTGGTGCCTTCGTACAGCGCGCTGCGATAGCGGAGGGCCTCCTTGGTGGCGGCGTCTGCGCTGTCGTCTGTAATGTCCATGTATTCGAAGAGCTTGTCAGTGGTGGTGACAATATTCTCGATTTCTGAGGATGCCTGGGCCTCCAGCAGGGGCAGGGCATTCACCAGTACCGCCGAATTCGGGATCAGCTCGGCTGCTTGCTTGAGCTCGGCCAGTGCCACGCGGGCGTTGATGCAATGCTTCAAAATTGTTGTTGATTCGACCTGATCGGCGGGTGGTGGCAGGTCCGGAAGGTCGTTGTAAGGTAATTTTGGATCAAAAACAGCCACTTAGGTGCGCTCCTGGTGAATATTGCTGCATGTCGATCAAATCGACAGGTTTCACAAATATGTCGATCAAACGGTATTTCATCGACATGTTCCCACTATGTGTCGATCAAATCGAAAAATTTTGCCTATATGTCGATCAAACGGTATTTCATCGACATGTTCCGAGTATAGGTCGATAGAATCGACAGATGCGTGATCCAGGTCCTGATTTCGGGCTATGCTGGCATCGCCTGGGCAGCGAAGAGACTTTGAGATGAATTACCGAATTTCCCGAATTTTACGACTACTCGTGCTTGTCATCCTGTTGCCGGGATTTACCGTCATTGCGGCTTGCGGTGGTGGCAGCGATTCCGTGACATTGCAACCCCCCCCGCCACCGCCGCCGCCACCTCCG
>QIJI01000030.1 GCA_003231795.1 Gammaproteobacteria bacterium | reverse complement strand
TCATCGAATGTGGGCACCAGAATTTCGGGGATAAAGGCACCGCCGAACTGATCGTAATATCCTCTATGCTGCATAGTCGGGTTCCTTGCTCTGTAAATCCGGAGTAGTAATGGTCTGAGAAAATCGATATCGATCGGTGCGACAGTAAATCTCAGCGTAAATAGCGTTTCGGTATTGGCCAAAGTGTAGGTTTCGGCACAGTTTCAGCACCGAATTGCCTGCCTCTATCTCGAGCAATCCGCTGATTTCACGATCAGTCTCAACAATTTCGAAGTCCTGTTCAGCGCTGGTAGCCTCAAGAAAGTAATGCTCCCGTGCGATTTGTGACAAAGAGGCATTCTCGAGATCGATCGTTTCAAGGTCTGCAAATAACACTGCATCGAGATACAGGTTTTCAAGCAGCACGGGTTCATTATCGATTCGACTAAGCCGCCGCACTTCATAAACCGGCTTCCCGGCAAGATTTGACGGTAATCTTTCACAACCAGTTACCTGCTTTTGCGGTGACAATAAATCGATTTGCAGCGGCAATGACAGTTGTTTCAGGGCAGCACTGGTTCCAGCCAGAGAAAACAAATCGATGCGCCGGGTTGCTGGTAAAACGAAGGTTCCAGCACCGCGTCGGCGTTGCAAAATGCCTTCGCGCACCAGTAAATCGGTCGCCTGGCGTACCGTCGGACGACCAATTCCGTATTCTCGCGCCAACTCGTTTTCCGACGGAATTTTCTGGCGCACCGCAATATCGCCACTATCGATATCTCCGCGCAAGCGTAAGGCGAGTTGACGATACAGTGGAATTGGAGAATTGAGGTTAAGCGACATGACTGATATAAACGATGGGATACAGGCAAGTTTACATCAATTGGTCAAGTTGTCAATACAACTTCATTGAATGAATCAAAACACGGATTTTCAAAAAGCTGAATGTAGGAATCTATTGTTCGATGGCTTAGCAGTTAAACCCCAGATTGAGTGAGTCCAGCAATTTTAACCACAACCCGCGTTTGCCATTGTTTGCGTCGGCTTTGACCAGGGCTCGCTGGGTCAAAGCGACACCGATCCAGCGTAGTGGCTCCGGAGCCCAGGGTAATGGCTTGCGCGTGACAAATTGCATTTTTAAAATGTCACTGGGTTGATATCCCAGCATTTCGATAGCAATACGCGCGCCAAAACGTGACGCACCAACCCCTAACCCGGTGTAACCCACCGCCCAGGCCACGCGCCCATTGAAAGCATTGCCGGGTACCACACAAAAGCGGGTCGAGGTGGCAATGATTCCGCTCCATCGATGACTGAATTTTACCCCGCCAAGTTGAGGGAAGGTTTCAAAAAATTCTCGTGACAATTGCTCAAACCGCTCAGGGATATCGGCACATTCGGCATTGGTATTACTATTAAAATAATATCGAACCGCTCCACCACCGCCCCATGTGATGCGGTTATCCTGCGTCATTCGATAGTAATGAAACATGTTTGCGTAGTTAGCCAGCGCATGTCGTGTTTTATGCCAGCCTATCGATTCCAGTTGTTCATCGGTTAATGGCTCGGT
>QIJI01000455.1 GCA_003231795.1 Gammaproteobacteria bacterium | reverse complement strand
ATAGACCTCGCCAAAGCCCGCCAGATAGAAGTAATAGAACGCACCATCCAGCCAGAAGAAATGACCGGTTTCGAACAATGCTTCCTGACCGGAACGGCGGCTGAAGTAACCCCGGTGTCGGAGATTGGGCCGTATCGGTTTGAAGTGGGCGATATCACCAAGGCGCTGGTTGAAGATTATGCGAAGGAAGTGCAGCCTAAGGGGTAGGGTGGGTTTTGTCGCATTTTCAATAAATGCAAATACACCTATGTGAGTTCTTTTATCATCAAATGAGTTGATCCATCTTTCCGCTCTTCAAACCTGATTGGAAGATAATCGAGATTTTGATAAAATGGCAGGGCGGTGATTGATGAAGATAGTTGAAGTTGCGCTAAACCTTTTCCCGCTGCGAATTGTTCGAGGTGCCTCACAAGCCGGGTGCCGATACCCTGGCGCTGGAAACCAGGTTTGACAAACAACGAATGTAATTTGTCGCCTTCTATACTAACGGTTCCCACGCATTGATTATCTCCATAGCAAACGAATACGTCTCGCATCTGCATCTTTAAAATCACTTTTTCAGATGAAAAGTTCGAACATATCAACTCGATAACATCGGCTGAGTAATCTGCGGAATTGGTTTCGCGAACGGTGATTTGTATCAATGAGTTAATTGCGCGTGCGTCTTCGATTGTTGCTGGGTGTATAGAAAAATCAGTCATGCTTGCGAAGCTACAGTAACCTTTCATCTGTGTCACTTCCGCTCCTAATCTCTGTCATAGAAGCACCTCACATGTCATTCCCGCGCAGATGGGAATTTTCTCTCGAACAGCGCGCTGTAATTATCAGGTTACAAAATCATCCTTTTTCGTCACCCTCGGGCCAGAGTGCAGTTTGGGAATGGAACTGCGACCAGGCAAACCAGAACGCCTGATGGCTACCAAGATCGGAACCATCTGCATCCACAGCTCTTATACCACCGGCATCAAGTTTCAGACGCACATTTTCATATGCGATCTCATCGCCATTCTTCAGCGCCACAAATGCCTTGCTTCGCTGAAACGCCACCGGCTTGCCAGAGGCTGTGATAACGCCAATGATGTCCTCATGAACCGGCAAACGCGGATCGACATTGCCGACCGGAAATATCGGACCATTGGCATCCCGAGTATTGCGAAAATCAGGATCACGACCGAGCGCCAGTGATTCGACCAGCACCGTCGTCTCAGGATGAGTTTTCTTCCACGTGCCCCAATCGGTCGTGACGACAGTGGCTTGCTTCAGTTTCAGTTTCTTCTCCGCAAGAGGCCCCGTCACAGCTGTGCCCAGAAACGTATCAAACACCGAAAATGTAACGACATCATACATCACTTTATTGGACCGAATTAACAGCCCTGACGTGCGCAGTATTGGCCGGTCAATTCCCTCAGGCATTTGATCGGTGAAATAAGCCTGCGCTGCACCGCACAAAGTGCAATAGGGTATTCCAAGGTCCCTTCCACCCAATGTGTCGTTAACCATCTCGCGAACTTCCATGATGCGTCGCGGATAGGCCCGATACTCACCGTTTACCTCAACACCAAAAACGATAT
>QIJI01000079.1 GCA_003231795.1 Gammaproteobacteria bacterium | reverse complement strand
TTCTGGAAGCCTTTAACAAAGGTGCATTGCAGGTTACCGCCGATCGCGTGATCTGTGTGGGTGGCGGTGACACATCGATAGACGTTGTTTCGGTTGCGCGTCGGTTGGGCAAAATTGAATCGCTACCGAAAAATGAGCTCACCGAGTATGTTGTCGGTGGTTTTGCCGCGCATGATTCCGCCTATGCCGCCGCACGCCAGGGCGCACAGGTCACGCTGACTTCGTTATTCGGGAAAAAGGAAATGACCGCCACCGAAGGTGAAGTCGAAGATGCGTTACGCGAAGGTGTCAGCATACTCGACGGCGTCATGCCGATTGAAATCATCGTCAATGAAGCAGGCCGGGCGATTGCGTTGAAGCTGGCCAAATGTGAATTTGAAGACAATCAACCGAAACCGGTTGCTGGCAGCGAATTCGAAATCGAATGCGATCTGATCGTATCCGCTATCGGCCAGGGCGGTGACCTGCAAGGTTTTGAGAATCTGGGGAACGAGCGCAACCTGATGGATGCGGACAAGTTCTTTCAGCTACCCGAGCATGAGGGACATTTTGTCGCCGGTGACATAATCCGCCCTCACCTTCTGACCACGGCCATCGGACAGGCTTCAATTGCCGCCGATAGTATTGAACGCTATCTCGGTGGGGATGCCTTCAACAAGCGCCCCAAAGTCGATGTGCACCATTTCGATTTGCTTAACAAATTAAAAGAAACCGACCTGTCACCAACCGAGTTTGAGCATCAGGGTATCTGGGGCACCAATGAGTCCAGTTGTGCGGTGCACAACTACGAAGACCGGGCCGCCAACGAAATTATTTCGTCGGAACGATTATTCCTCTCGCATTTCAATTATGAAGCCAGAAATCTCCGTGATGAAGCCGGACCCGACGCGGACCATGTGCTGGGGCATTTCGAAGAACGGGGTATCAGCCTGAGCGAAGAACAGGCAGTCAAGGAAGCAGGCCGTTGCATGAGTTGCGGTATGTGTTTTGAATGCGACAACTGTGTCATTTATTGTCCCCAGGATGCTGTGTATCGAGTCAAAAAAGACAGCAAAACCATGGGGCGTTACGTGGCCACCGATTACAACAAATGTATCGGCTGTCATATTTGTGCCGATGTCTGTCCCACCGGCTATATTGATATGGCACTCGGGGATCACTAGTGTTTCAGTCACGTTTGCAGCCTGTTCTGTTGATAGCCCTGCCGCTGCTTTTGCTAATGGCGTTTTCGCTATGGGTGTTTGCGCCAGAGCAACAGGCATCGCAGATAGGTAATGTCATGCTTCCCGAAATCATGTTCCCCGCGAATGCAACCAGTTGCGTTGCACCCGTCGATATCATGCGTCGTTATCACATGAACTTTCTGATGGATCAACGCGATGCCACGGTAATCGATGGAATCCGCACCGAAAAGTTTAGTCTGACCGGCTGCATCGACTGTCACAATGCCCGTCCCGCCACAGAGGAAGCAGTGCTTTCCGAGGACCCGAAAAATTTTTGCGCGGACTGTCATGGTTTTACCGCAGTAAAAATTGACTGTTTCGAGTGTCACTCCGCTCGCGCCAGCGAGCCTTAATG
>QIJI01000311.1 GCA_003231795.1 Gammaproteobacteria bacterium | reverse complement strand
ACTGACGCGAATCACGCGGACCCCAGTTGAATTAATATCAGTTTTCACGATCTATAAAAATACTTTTGTTTCCGATTTGCTAACCCTGACCCGTAAAGGTTTCTAAACCATGTTTAAATCTTTTTTCCCGAACCCGAAAATATTCTTCCTTTCCGTCGTTGCCTATGCAGCCGTTTGCAGTTTCATCTGGTATGGATTCAACGAGCAGATCGGTGCAGTGCTCGGCCTGGATCTGTCGGATTCGACTCCCGTTATCGGTTTGGGTCATTTCGTAACCGATTCATTTTTACTCTTCTATCTCTATTACATCGTCTGTACCGCCCTGTTCGCAATTTTCTGGTTCAAATTCGCCAATCATCCCTGGCAACGATGGTCAATCCTTGGCTCGGCACTAATACTGTTTTCAACCTATTTCTCGGTTCAGGTATCGGTGGCGATCAATAACTGGCGCCGACCATTTTTTGATCTGGTGCAAGAGGCCTTGCAAAAATCTTTAACCAATGCAGACGGCAGTGAGAATCCTGTCGCTTCAGAAGAAACCATCGCATCGAATTCAGACGCGCTATATGATCTCATCATAATTTTTGCCGAGATTGCCTTTATTGCAATTTTCGTCTTCGTCCTCACCCGTTTTTTTGTCAGCCATTATATTTTCCGCTGGCGCACAGCGATGAACAATTACTACACATCAAAATGGAAAGGAGTTCGCCATATCGAAGGTGCGTCGCAGCGCATACAGGAAGATACCATGCGCTTTGCGGAGATAATGGAAGGGCTGGGAGTTTCAATTATCGATGCCGTGATGACGCTGTTCGCGTTTTTACCGGTTTTATGGACACTTTCGGAATACGTGAGCGAATTACCAATCGTCGGAGTCATCCCGCATCCCTTGTTTGTCGCCGCACTGCTGTGGGCAATATTTGGTACCGGTCTGCTAGCCCTAGTCGGTATTAAGTTACCTGGGCTGGAATTCAAAAATCAACGGGTAGAAGCCGCTTTTCGTAAAGAACTCGTATACGGTGAAGATGACGAATCCCGAGCCCAGCCCCCGACGTTGATCGAATTATTTGCAAACGTACGTAAAAACTACTTTCGCTTATATTTTAACTATATGTACTTCAACGTTGCGCGCATGCTGTACCTGCAGGCAGACAATATATTCGTTTATATACTGCTAGTTCCGACCATTGCTGCGGGCGCCATTACTTTTGGCATCCTGCAGCAGATTCTGACCGCATTCGGCCAGGTCAGCAATTCGTTCCAGTATCTGGTCAATTCGTGGACAACCATCGTACAACTGCTTTCAGTTTACAAACGCCTGTCTTCTTTTGAAGCTGCGATTGATCACAGGCCGTTGCCGTTGATTGATCAGGTTACTAGCTGAGATTCTATCACTAACTACCATGTGCCTGATTCTATTCGCCCTGCAGCAACACCCTGACTATCCACTCATCGTGATTGCCAACCGCGATGAGTACTATGCGCGCCCGACGCAGGATGCACACTGGTGGGAAACGGAGGATATTTTTGGCGGGCGCGATTTGCAGGCGGGCGGCACCTGGCTCGGGCTCAATCGCGAGG
>QIJI01000008.1 GCA_003231795.1 Gammaproteobacteria bacterium | reverse complement strand
CGGGACGGATCCTCGGAGCTTGCCTCCTTATTGTTTGTTCAGATTTGATCCATGCTGGGTTGGGTGCCAATCGTCCGGCTTTAGCTGTCGCAGGGTTGCCAAGGTCATAAAAACAGGGATGTGTTCGGACATTGACTGAAAAATTTGTCTCGAAGATTATGATTCAGTAAATATGTGGTGTCCGGTTCACTTGGCCGCTATTCTATATATCCCGCCAACAATTTAATAAACGGGTGTCAAACACCCTGACAGGGATATGATTCGTTTCACGCTGCGCCGTCTGGGAATTGCCGTACCTACGCTGTTCATTATTGTTACAGCGTCATTTTTTCTGATGCATACCGCACCCGGTGGCCCTTTCGATGCTGAAGCAAATCTGGAGCCGGAAATACGAGAAAACCTTATCGCGGCATATGATCTCGACAAACCTGTCACGACTCAGTACTGGCTTTATTTGAAATCTATTGCCCGGGGGGATTTCGGGCCTTCGCTTGTTTATGCGGACTTCACGACGACCGAGCTGATTGCATTCGGACTGCCCGTCAGCATTAAACTCGGCGCTACTGCAATGCTTGTTGCGGTATTGCTGGGGGGATTTTGCGGCGTTGTCGCTGCTCTGAAAAAAAACAAGCTACTGGATCACCTGATTATGGGGATGGCAATGACTGGAATTGCGGTACCCAGTTTTGTTGTGGCGCCTATATTGTCACTGGTGTTTGGTCTTTATCTGAAATTATTGCCAATCGCCGGATGGAATGATGGCGCACTGGCGAACATGGTTTTACCAGTAACGGCACTGGCACTTCCGCAGATCGCCATCATTGCCCGGCTGATGCGCGGCGGCATGCTTGAAGTACTGGGTTCCCAGTTCGTGCGCACGGCGCGGGCAAAGGGACTGAGCGAAAGCCAGGTGGTGATTCGTCACGTATTGAAATCAGCTGTTATCCCGCTGATCGGCTACCTCGGTCCTGCCGTGGCCGGCATCATGACCGGGTCCTTGATCGTTGAAATGATATTCAACCTGCCTGGTGTCGGGCAATATTTCGTTCAAGGTGCACTGAACCGGGACTACCCATTGGTCATGGGCATCGTCATCATCTATGCATCGGCAATCATCCTGCTGAACTTGCTCGCAGATCTCGCTTACGGAGTGCTGGACCCCAGAGTGCGGAAATCGTATCAATGACGTCCGGCGATCTGAACCTCATGAGTTCCCAAATGGTCGGTGATACGATTACCGGAAGGCCTTCCCAATCACTCTGGCACAAAGCAGGCAGGCGATTTCGTCACAATCGCGCTGCGATGGCCAGCTTGTGGATACTGGCGTTCATCGCTATCACATCAATCCTGGTGCCAGTGTTCTGGCCGCATGGGATCGAAGATACCTACTGGGACGCCATACTAACGCCCCCGACGCTGGAAAACTTTCATTGGTTTGGCACTGATGCGAACGGCAGAGATCTGTTCGTGCGGGTTTTCTACGGTGGACGCATTTCACTCACCATCGGGCTTTTGACAACGGTTGTTGCACTACTGATTGGTGTCACTTACGGGGCAATCGCCGGGTTCGCTGGCGGTCGCACCGA
>QIJI01000381.1 GCA_003231795.1 Gammaproteobacteria bacterium | reverse complement strand
CAGGCCGTGGTATTAATTATCGACTACGGATACGAGCAGGCCGAGTATTATCATTCGATGCGTAGTCGCGGCACGCTGGTCTGTCACTATCAACATCGTGCTCACTACGATCCGCTGGTTTATCCCGGATTACAGGATCTTACTGCATTCGTCGATTTTGACGCCTGCGCCGATGCCGCGTGTACGAACGGTTTTGATACCACCGGGCTGGTTTCACAAAGTCGGTTCTTACTGGCCAATAATCTTCTCGAAGAAGCCAATCGGCGTATTGAGTCGAGTGACGCAACTGCTGCTGTCGAATGGTCGCAGCAGCTTAAGACATTGAGCCTGCCGCAGGAAATGGGTGAGAAATTCAAGGTGCTGGCATTGCAAAAGAATTTGAACCTGGAAATGCCGGCGATGCATCGCGGCGGTGCTTATGGATAGCCTGCAAATCTTTGTGCTGGCAATCGTGCAGGGATTGACCGAGTTCCTGCCGATATCCAGTTCGGCGCATCTGATTTTGTTACCGCGTCTTTTGCAGTGGCCTGATCAGGGGCTGGTGTTTGATGTCGCGGTACATATCGGCTCGTTAATCGCGGTTGTATATTATTTCCGGACCGAATTACGACGTATGTTGCTGTCATGGACCCGTTCGCTTGCGGGAGCACCGGCCGACCAGGATAGCCTGCTCGCCTGGTGGGTCATCATCGGCACTATACCGGCGCTACTGGCTGGATTTTTTCTGCAGGGAGTGATTGAACAGAATTTACGTTCGCCGCTGGTTATCGCATCCGCGTCGATCGGTTTCGGATTATTGCTGTGGCTCGCCGACCATCAGTCCATACGCACCCGAAACGAGTTCGAGTTGAATTTAAAAGACGTATTGATCATCGGCTGCTGCCAGGTGTTGGCACTGATTCCGGGAACCTCACGTTCTGGAATTACCATTACCGCCGGATTGTTTCTCGGCCTGACGCGTAAAGCAGCAGCGCGTTTTTCGTTTTTACTGGCGATCCCGGTAATCCTGGCCAGTGGTGCCTTGCAAACCTTTCGTATGCTGACCGAAGTCAATCCGATAGGCTGGTTGGACCTGCTGCTCGGAGTCGTACTATCGGCATTCAGCGCGGCTTTATGCATACACTTTTTCCTGCGCCTGATCGAAAAAACAGGCATGTTGCCATTTGTCATATACCGGGTGATGCTGGGTATTTTGATTATCTGGTTTATTGCCTGAGGCCGTTGCAACCCGGTTGCATTCATCAACCCCTGGTTGTTTGGCCGCAAGCCTGGTGCAGTGCTTTGTCGGCACGGGTCAGCGTCGCTTCGAGGTTTTGATCGCTGGCTTGAACCTCGGTAATTCCGACGCTAATACTCAGATCCCGATTGAATTCGGCGCGGTGTGCAATCGCAATCGAATCTACAATTTCCTGCGCTAACAGCTCCGCCGATTGCTGGTTACTGTTGTTCAATAGCAAGATAAATTCATCGCCGCCGATTCGCGCCGGAATATCGGATTCGCGACAGCGTTTTTTGATCAATCCGGCAACCTGAAGAAGCGCTTCATCACCGGCCCCGCGACCGTATCGCTGGTTAAACTGCCTGAAATGATCGAT
>QIJI01000100.1 GCA_003231795.1 Gammaproteobacteria bacterium | reverse complement strand
CAAGCAACCCTGGCCTCAACATGAATGGCGCGTCGTACAGCATACTGCGTGGTAACGAAATCACCGGAAGCATATCAGGCTATCAAGACCTTATACAATTGCGCTCAAATGCAAGGTTTAATTTAATCGAAGATAACTTAATTTCTCAAGCGTCACACTCCTTGATACAGCTCCATGGCAACAACAATTTTGATGACCAGGATCCGCATAACAATATTATCAGAAACAATACTTTCCGTAACGAACTTCACCACTGTGCGACTGTCGCTTACGGCGCAAATAACAATGTGTTTGAAGGCAATGTCTATGAAAAATGTGGCACAGGCCAGAACTCTCCATCGGTTTCACCGGAAGGTTACAGTATTAATCCTAGTGGCGAAGCTTTGCATGCTTGGCAGCCGAGCGGGATATATCGGTACAACACGGTGATGTTTTCAGGAGTTCGACAAGGTAGTGATGGAGCAGCCTTTGGCGGCTTAGCTGCGAATTATGACCAAGGAATTGCGAAGGTGACTGAAAATTATGTTTACAACAACGTTTTCACTCAAAATTATGATGTCGCATTCAGGCTCGGCACATTAGTAATTGGTGGTTCGTCCTTCCCGGCCAGCGAAATCGAGTATGGAGATAATCGATTCAAAAACAACATTTTGTACGACAATGGGATTCCGTTTGATGATGGTACGCCGAATCAGAATGGCGACACTGCGATCAATTATGTCCGATTTAACGGCGGACCGAATCCACAGGGTGACGTCTGGGCGGGCAATCTCATTGAGGACATCAATGAAGAATCTGTCAAATGGAAAGGGACGGATTATACGATCGCCGAGGCAGAAACCATGATCACCGATGTTGATTTCAACAATAACACCGCCGGCGATCCCCTGTTTGTGGATAGCGACAATTTCGATTTTAATCTGAGCAGTACCTCTTCTGCCGCATACGATGCAGGTGTTTTTCTTACCGTAACCACCGGCAGTGGTAGCAACAGCCAGTCGGTGAGTGTTGATGATGCCCGGTACTTCATCGATGGCTTTGGCATTGTCGATGGCGACACGATCCAGATCGGTTCCGAAGTCGTCACGATCACCGCGATCGACTACAACACGAATACCCTGACCCTGGATCGAATGATCTCGTGGTCTAACGGTGAAAATGTGTCGTTCCCTTACTCGGGCGCAAAACCCGACATCGGTGCCTTTGAATTTACTGGCGGCGGTGGTCAGAATCCCTCTCTCTACATCGAAGCGGAAGATGCCGTGTTAGCCGGTAACTTCGTGGTTGTTAACGATGGGGCTGCCAGCGGCAGCCAGTCTATCGAAGTGCCCGAGGGTTCTGGAGGTGGCAATCCAGGCGGGCCTAGCAGCGCGACCTTCACGTTCAACGTTGCCCAGGCCGGAACCTACACGATCAGGGGGGACGTTCTCTCTGCCGATAGTGGATCCAATTCTTTCTATGTGCAAGTCGATGGAGGTACCAATACTAACATTTGGGATACGTCGATAAATGCGGGTTACACGCAAGAGGATCTCGGCTTTCGAGGCGATTCCGATCTGATCGAACCATTCACTTTTGATGTCGGGGCGGTCACCGTCGTC
>QIJI01000514.1 GCA_003231795.1 Gammaproteobacteria bacterium | reverse complement strand
GTGAGCTGGGTATCGAAATTACCATCGGACATGATGCCGACAATGTTGCCGAGGCTCACGTCGTCGTCGTTTCCACCGCCATTGATGATAGTAAT
Source organism: Gammaproteobacteria bacterium (assembly GCA_003231795.1). Taxonomy (GTDB): domain Bacteria; phylum Pseudomonadota; class Gammaproteobacteria. Next base: position 1,508 of record QIJI01000514.1, on the reverse strand, counting down.
CCGGAAATCGTAGCTGCGCGGGAGATGCGTGTCCCGGTGGTCAGGCGCGCCGAAATGCTGGCAGAACTGATGCGTTTCCGCCGCGGTATCGCGGTTGCGGGGACTCACGGTAAAACCACCACGACCAGCCTGGTGGCGAGCCTGCTGTCGCGGGGTGATATCGACCCGACTTATGTTATCGGAGGGTTGCTAATTAGTTCGGGACGCCATGCGAAACTTGGACTGGGTGATTATCTGGTTGCCGAAGCGGATGAAAGCGATGCCTCTTTTCTGTACCTGCAACCGATGATTTCTATCGTGACCAATATCGATAAGGACCACCTTTCAACCTATGAAGGTGACTTCGATCGGCTCAAGCAGACCTTTGTTGAATTTTTACATCACCTGCCTTTTTACGGGCTTGCGGTGATGTGTCTCGATGATCCGGTAGTGCGTGAAATCATGCCGCAAGTTGCGCGTCCCATGCTGACCTATGGTGAGCATGAAGAATCCGATGTGCGCGTCTCGCAGATTGTCGCGCACGGTGCCAAAACCCACTTCAGGGTAAATTTTCCGGCTGATGAAACTCTCGATATCGAACTCAACCTGACTGGAAAACACAACGTACTCAACGCCACCGCGGCAATCTGTATTGCCTGGGAACTGGGAGTATCGCGTTCGGCAATCAGTCTGGCGCTGTCTGAGTTTTCGGGAATCGGACGTCGTTTCCAGATCAGTGAAAACCTGCCAATGAGCTGTGGCAACATTATGCATATCGATGATTACGCCCATCATCCGAGCGAAATCAAGGCAACCGTGGCCGGAATCCGGGAAGCCTGGCCGGATAAGCGCCTCGCGGTTTTATTCCAGCCGCATCGATATTCGCGTACCCGCGATCTGTTTGAAGATTTTTCACAAGTGTTATCCGAGGTGGATCAATTGATCCTGCTCGAGGTATACCCGGCCGGGGAGAGTCATATCAAGGATGCTGATGGACGCGCGCTGGCGCGTTCGATACGTGCCAGGGGACGCGTTGATCCGGTATTCGTCGAAGCTCTGGACGGGCTCAACGATGTGGTCGAAGCAGTGCTTCAGGATGACGATATATTTCTTACCCTCGGAGCTGGCAGTATTGGTGCCTGGGCTGCGGATTTTGTTGTCCAACATCAGCAGGGTAAAGCATCGTGAACGTGGCCAGCCAGAAACCATTCAAAGGCAGGTTGCTGTTCGATGAATCGCTAGCCAGGCATACCAGTCTGCGCCTGGGCGGTCCCGCGGATCGATATTACGTTCCTGCCGACATTGAAGATTTACAGCATTACCTGGCAACACTGGATTGTGATATCGATCTGCTGTGGATCGGTCTCGGGAGCAATCTACTGGTGCGTGACGGCGGCTTTCGCGGACAGGTAATCGCACCGCTGGGAGCGCTCAGGGAAATCAGTTTGAACCCGGATGGAAGCCTGTACGCGCAATGTGGTGTTAGCTGTTCGAAATTTGCCAGGGTCTGTCTGAGGCACGGGCTTTCC
>QIJI01000266.1 GCA_003231795.1 Gammaproteobacteria bacterium | reverse complement strand
GCTCGGCCTGTTCCAGGAGTGAATCGACCAGCCCCTGTCCGGTACACATCGGGATGCCGGGAATATCGTATATTGGCTTGTCCGGATACAGTTCGGTGCATTGTCCGCCGACCGTCGGTAGCGTATCGACGATATCCGACTTGATGCCGAGCAATCCCAATTCAAAAATCTGGAATAAACCGGATGGTCCGGCACCGATAATCAACGCGTCAGTTTTGATGGTCATGGTTTTTCCACAATCGAGGCGTGCCGGCCTTGCCGTCCGCCTATGGTTTGGCTATTTATACGAGGGCCGGCATGTTACTGGAGCAGCCGAAACGCAACAAGACGGACATTCCCTTAATGTCGTCAAAGTGAATACAGGATCCCCGGCAGAAATCGAATCAATCAAGATTGAATTCAATTGTTTCCCACTGCGCGGTATCCTCGTTGCGAGCCAATCGCTTGATTCCGCTAATAATCGTTCGCTCATTCCATTCAATCACGTCGTCACAGCGATCGATGACAGTTTTATCGACGCTGACGGTGCTGCCGAAGGATTGAATACCCAGGATTGGTTTTTTCGACGCCTGTGCATAGTCGAGCTCAAACCCGATGAGATCCGGGTTTGTCGCAAAAATCGCCAACGGCAGAATCACCACCTCAGCTTCCTTGATCTGGTTGCGCAGCATTTCCTTCACTGCCTCGCTACCACCGGCGGTCGGCATGCTGTCAGGGTCGCTATAGTTTGTGTAGAAAAAATTATCGCGACTTTCCAGGTACTCGAAGACACGCTGGTAGTCCTCGTTATTTTCCTCGAACAAATGGGTCACAAATACACGAAATGGGTCTTTTTCAGACACGGAAAATCTCCTGCATCAATCGGAATATCCCTGAGTGTATCGCACGTCGGGCTGCTACTCTATGCGAGAAAACCCATGTCGGGCCAATGCAACGAATGGGCGCAGGCATTAGACTGTCCCGATGCGCCTTCTGGTTTACAACATTCGCTATGCTGTCGGCGCTGGACCGTCAGCAAATATGCCCGTGCCCGGTGCCGGCTACTTGTTCGGCAATCCCGCCAATCTTGCCAATATCATCCAATTTATCCAGTCCATGGACCCGGATGTGGTGGGACTCATCGAGGTTGATATTGGCTCAATGCGCAGCGGCCGCATCAACCAGGCCGAGGCGATTGCAGATGCACTGGGTCATTTTTCCGCCTATGAGTGCAAGTACGGCGAGGAATCGGTAAATCAACTCATCCCAATTTTGCGCAAGCAGGGCAATGCCTTCCTGGCTGCACCACGAATAACCGGCGAACGTTTTCATTATTTCGACCAGGGCATCAAGAAACTGATCATCGAACTTGAACTCGATGAAGTGGCGATTTTTCTGGTTCACCTGTCATTGAAATACCGGCACCGTCACTTTCAATTACGCCGCCTGTATGAACTTGTCAAAAAGAGCACCAAGCCGGTTATTGTGGCCGGAGATTTCAATACGTTCTGGGGTGAGAATGAGATATTTCTGTTTATGAAGGCTGCAGGCCTGCGTAGTGCGAATGTCGCGAGTAATCCGACCTACCCGAGCCGGTCACCGCGTATGGAACTCGATTTTATTCTGTATG
>QIJI01000300.1 GCA_003231795.1 Gammaproteobacteria bacterium | reverse complement strand
CTGCAGATTGACAGCCGTGGCTTCAATCGCGCTGCGGGTTTCAGGATAACCGTCGATCATGATGCATTCTCCCGGTGCCAGCGCGAGGATATTGCCACTCAGTGTCGAACTGGCTTTATACTCATCCGCGGGTAGCGCAATCAATTGATAATCCATTGAAAGCATCAACTGATACAGTGCGACCGGGAACAACAACTCGTTTATCACCGCCACCCGGGTATCAACCGGACTGACCAGCGACATCAGATGCAGACAGGCCGACGCCCCCTGAAACACGGGCAGGTCAAATGCGTGCACCTGAATGCCCTGCTCGGCCAAAATCGACGTTAATTGATCAATACCCGCCTGATTGGTTCGAAAGCCCCGTCCTACCGCCAATGTTTTATCATCCAGCCAAAGCGTATCGCCAGCCTCATTGGTGCCTTCTCCCGAAATCTCACCGACCACTGGAATTCCCTGCCGCTGATAAAATTGACGATGTAACTCCTGCTCGCCTTTTCTTAGCAGCTTGCCGGGGTTCATCAGAATGGCGCCTGCAGGCGTCATCAACGAAGCGTCATAAGTAAACACCGCATCCGCAATTTCCGGATTGTCGTCTTCCATCCACAGGATCTCAGCGCCGTGGTTTTCCACCAGGCTGGCAAAAGCGGCATGCTGATCCGCTACTTTTTGCCGATCAAAGGCCGGGCCGTAATGCCAGAAATCAGTATCGGCTTCGAGCATGGCTGTTCCGGGTTTTCTGAGCGCGACACGTTTTAGCCGAGCCGTCATCGAAGATACGCCAAACATTATTCATTCCCCTGGTTACGATTCAGATCAGGCAGGTCGCCGCTGCAAAGCGCGAGTGCGGCCTCGCTCGAAATGGCGGTACAAAATTCACCATGCATTGTTGCCACTGCCATTTGATGCACGATTTCCGGCTCATGATCCACCCCGTCCGGCCCGACCCGATTGGTGGTGGCACAGGCATCCTCGACCAGATAGGTATCAAAGCCCATGTTGCCGGCCATTCGAACCGTGGTTTCGACACAGAAATTGGTGAAAAACCCGGCCACTACCAGGCGTTGAATGCCGGCCCGGCGGAGCTGAAGCTCGAGCGAAGTCCCCAGAAATCCACTGTTAACATCCTTGCTGACCCAAATATCCGAATCATCGATTTCGAGCCCGTCAATCTGGGCGCCGGTATCTAAGGTCAACTTAAGTGGCGACGCGGCTTCGCGTGAATTGTGGCGGGTAAAGGCAACCTGCTTCCCCGTTTCGCGAAACCGCTTCAACAAGGCGCGCATTTTGTCTTCGGCATCAGGATTATTGCGGCGCCCCATTGCACCACCCCAATACTGCAACACATTGACACCGGTCTGAACGTCAATTAACAGTAAACAACTGTCGCTACCAAACTGTCGAATCATCTCACTACTCGGGCGAATTCAAATCGGTGCTAAAGGTAAAGGATTCCCTCAACCGATACAACATTGAGGGGCAACTCTAAAAATAGTGATTTTTAGAGTTGCGCTGGAGACGGTATTTTACTACGAAGATATCAAAACACGGGAAGCGCCCGATTTTTAATCAGGTCCCTGAGTACGAAGCTCGAATGCACCCCGCTGACGCCGCTTAACCGG
>QIJI01000198.1 GCA_003231795.1 Gammaproteobacteria bacterium | reverse complement strand
GGGCATTCAACTCGATGAAGGTTGCATCGCGCGAACCATAATCATGCAACATGGCCTGTTTGACGGTGACAGAGGTAGTCAGTGGTCCCGGTGTTAACAGGTAGGGATCACCGGTCGGTGAACTCACGGGCTGGTTTGAGTCTTTCGGCATGACAATATCCTGTGTGGTATGAATCTAAAGAACCTCTGAACAATTCATCCTGAATTGTCAGAGGACAATAAAACAAAAAATGTGATTTTTGTTTTATCTCCATTATCAATGACTTAAAAGTCACTAATAATGGCGGTGCGTCCCTGCACCGCAGAAACTCTGGTAAATCAGGGTTTCCTTAATAATTTGCCATTTATACAGTTGCTTAATACTATCTATCAAATCGATATTACAGATGAGATAGATAGGCTGTGCCAATACCACACTCTCAACTTCGCTCCTTCCATGCGGTTGCAACCCACGGCAGCTTTACCCGGGCCTCGGAGATGCTGCACATCACACAGCCAACTTTGTCGGGACAGGTCAAAGAACTCGAAGAGCGTTACGGCACCAAACTGTTTATACGGCACGGCCGACGTATTGAATTAACCGAGATAGGGAAATCGGCGTTTAATATAACGCGAATAATTTTCCGCCACGAAGAGGAAGTCGAACAGTTATTACAGTCGGCACGCGCGCTGACTTCCGGCCAGTTACGCGTAGCCGCTGACGCGCCTTACATCGCAACCCCGCTGCTGGCGCAGTTTCAGCGCCTATATCCGGGTATTCAAATCTCGATTCAATATGGGAATTCGGAACAATTGATGTCATGGATTGAATCGCGTCGATGTGACGTCGCTTTTTTACCCAATATTCCGCAACACGATGACCACCTGTTTTCGATTCCATTACTACCCGACCGACTGGTGGTTTTCGTCAGCCAGGATCATGCCTGGGCCGACCGACGCTCGATTTCGGCGGAAGAACTGGTGACGCAACGCATCGTGTTACGAGAAAAAGGATCGCGCACCCGCTCGATATTTGAAGAAGCTATCGGGCGGGCGGGGTTCGCACTCAATGATGTAATGGAAATCAGTGGGCGCGAAGGGGTACGCGAAGCAGTCGCGGCAGGTTTTGGCATCGGTATTGTGGCTGAGTCCGAGTTACAGGCTGATTCAAGGCTGCGTGCGTTACCCGTGACTGACGTTGACCTGGTTTATGATGAGTACGTTGCCTGTCTGCAACAGTTGCGCTCGTTACGAGTTACCGAGGCTTTCCTGGATTTAATCGAATCCAGCCAGCAGGAATCGAACTAGTAGCCGTATTTGTCCGCCCTAATCGTCGAATCGACCGGATTCGAGATCCAGTTTCAACTGGTCGATTAACGACTCGATCGCTTCGTGATTGACCGGACCATCTGTTTTCAACGTAATATTTCGATTCGTGGCAACAAAATATTTGAGTAATCCCGGATCCGCCTGTTGATCGCTTTCACCTACCTGGTAACCGGATTCCGGAAATTTCATTTTACCCTGTTCAACCTCGTCGAAGGCAAAGTCGATTTTATTCGTATCTGTTGCGGAACTGCTATTCGGTTCCTGTCCCAGTGTCACATCAAGCGCTTGGAATTCGAGATCGGTATCGGTATCGCTAT
>QIJI01000380.1 GCA_003231795.1 Gammaproteobacteria bacterium | reverse complement strand
ATTACCCGGATACCCCTTGCCGATGCCACCGCGATTGCTTACGCGGCACCCATTTTTATTACCGTATTATCGATATTTTTACTCGGCGAAAGAATAGGTTTGCAACGATGGTTTGCGGTAATCGTCGGATTTATCGGTGTTTTACTGATCGCTCAGCCCGTTGGCGGGAACTGGGATATCGGTGTGATCGCGGCTGGAATATCAGCATTTTCCGGTGCATTTGTGGCGATCTATCTGCGCAAACTCAGTAGCAGTGAAAAACCGGCTACCATTGGAACTTACTACAATAGCCTCGGCACGCTGCTTTGTCTTGCATGGGTTTTAGTTTCGGGCTGGGTCTCGCCACGTGAGCAGGATTTGATTTTATTGTCTGGATTCGCACTCGCATGCGGTTTACAACAATGGTTGCTGACAGTGTCGTTTCGATACGCTGAAGCGAGCCTGTTGGCACCCTTTCAGTATCTGGCGATGGTCTTTGCCGCCGTCGTCGGATTTCTTTTCTGGGATGAAATTCCGCTACTTACCACCTGGGTCGGTGCAGCTTTCATTGCTGGCAGCGGGCTCTTTATTTTTGTGCGTCGACAAAAATTAATGCCGCGGAAAAAACCGGTCGAGACGGTCGGCATTGAATAAACGCAAGCTAGCCGGTATCAGTCGCCTGGAAGCGACAGGTTGATATCCCGTTACGTCCGTCAATATAAGGATCGACGTCTGCACGGGAAAGTCATATTTGCAAATCGCTCGAGGATGATGTTTCAATCGCCAACATGACCCAGGCTTCTAATTTACTGGGCTGCCTGTGGATGGCCGCCGGGGGACTGCTTTTTGTCGCCGTCACTGTACTGGTGCGTTATCTCGGCTCCGATATGCCGGCGGTTGAAGCTGCGTTCATCCGTTACCTGATTGGCCTCTGTCTATTAATTCCTTTGATGCTGCGCATGAACTGGCAACGGGTCAGGCAGATGGAGTTGAAATTATATCTGTCTCGCGGACTGGTACACGGGGTTGCGGTCATGTTGTGGTTTTTCGCAATGGCCCGAATTTCGTTATCGGAAGTTACCGCGATTGGCTTTTCGACACCTATATTTACCGCGATTGGTGCGGTTCTGATCTTCGGGGAATCAGTGAAAAAACGCCGAATGATTGCAATTGCTGCGGGTTTTGTCGGCACTTTAATCATTTTACGACCCGGCTTCCAGACCATCGAAGGTGGTTCGCTGGCGCAATTGGTAGCGGCATTTTTCTTTGCCGCTTCATTCCTGTTGGCCAAGCGAATGACGCAGAGTGAAAGCTCTGCCGATATCCTGGTGATGCTGACTTTGTTCTGTACGCTGGCATTATTACCCGGTGCGATTTATTACTGGCGCGAACCCACGCTTACCGAAATAGGCTGGCTGGCGATGGTCGCGTTGTTTGCCACAGCAGGACATTATGCAATCACCCAGGCGATCGCTTATGCACCACTGACGGTGACGCAGCCGCTGTCATTTTTGCAACTGGTTTGGGCAATTGTTATCGGTTACTGGTTATTCGACGAGGTACCTGATTTCTGGGTCATAACCGGTGCGCTGATCATCGTCGTCGCGGTGAGCTACATGGCGCATCGCGAGGCATTGCATGCTCGACGCAACCGGGTACAGGAGTCATCGTCGA
>QIJI01000482.1 GCA_003231795.1 Gammaproteobacteria bacterium | reverse complement strand
ATCGAGACCGGGCAATTGGTCAGTTTCAAACTGGGTAAAAATATTTACTACATCGATCCTGATTTGCTCGAGGCCCGCGCACCACGCAGCAACGCGCAGGTGAAGATACTTTCCCCATTTGATAACAGTCTGATCCAGCGTGATCGCGGACGTGACATATTTTGTTTCGATTATCAGATTGAATGTTATGTGCCCGAACCGAAACGACAATTCGGCTATTTCTGCCTGCCGCTACTATTTCGCGATCATTTTATCGGGCGCATGGATTGCAAGGCGCACCGCGCAAGATCTTTGTTACAGGTCAAGCTGATGCACCTGGAAACGCGCCTGCATGAGGATTTCATACCTGCCTGCTGTCGAGCACTTACCGAGTTCGCTGTTTTTAACAACTGCAATGATATTCGAATTGATAACCCAAAAAACGATCCGATAGTGCAAAAGATATATTCTTGTCTGTTAGCGTCAAAGATGTGATTTTGGGCGTGCGACGGGCATTTATACTCTGCTACAATTGCCGACCTTGCGCTCGCCGCTGTCATTTTAAACCCCTTGATATTAGACCCTGAAAATCAGGGTCAATCCGGAGATTGATGTAATGCAAACCGTTGGTGAAAAACTGGTAGATCTGCTTTCCGACTATGGTGTCGATCTGGTGTTCGGCATCCCCGGTACCCACAGCATCGAGTTATATCGCGGCCTTGGCAGCGGCAAGATTCAGCATATTTCGCCGCGACATGAACAGGGCGGTGGTTTTATGGCCGACGGTTACGCCCGCGTCAGTGGCAAACCCGGGGTCTGTTTCGTTATCACCGGTCCTGGTGTTACCAACCTCATCACGCCGCTTGGCGAAGCCTATATGGATTCGGTTCCAATGCTGGTCATTTCCCCGGTTAACGAGCCCGATCCGGACCAATACAATCAGGGTCGGCTGCACGAAATCACCAATCAGTCAGCGGTGACCAAACCTTTGACCGCGCTTAGTGTCACCGTCAGTAGCGCCGACGAATTACCGGAATTAATGGCCCGGGCCTTCGAGATCTTCGCCAGCGAGCGACCCGGCCCGGTTCACATCAGTATCCCGCTTTCGATTATCCGGCAGCCGCTTGAAGCAAATTGGCAAGCCCGGGTTCCATCGGCCCCTCCACAGGCGAATGAAAGCCAGATCGCGTCCGTGGTCGAACAGATTCAGCAGGCTCGTAATCCCGTCCTGATTGTCGGTGGCGGATGCAGTCGTGATGCGGCAGCGATTCAAAAGCTGGGGCAATCGATTCCCTGCCCGATCTTGACCACCGTTGCCGCGCGCGGCGTGGTGCCTGCTTCGCATCCATTATCAGTCGGTGCACAATTACGAGCGCCTTACGTACAAGAGTTGTTGCAACAAAGCGACCTTGCCATCTTCATCGGTACCGAGTTCGCCCAAACCGATCACTGGAACGATGATCTCGAATTGCCGCGCAATCAAATCTGGGTAAATCTGAACCCCGATGTCGGCAAACGCATTGCCAAAGACGACGCTAATATCACGTTGCTTGTGGCTGATGCCGGTGATACGGCCCGGCGTTTGTGCGAGCAATTACCCGTTGTTTCCAAAGAGTCCTTTGAAGCCGCTAAATCTTGTTGCGCCGCAGCAGCAGCCAATCATGACCGGGATCTAAGCGCAACAGAACGACAGCATCTA
>QIJI01000433.1 GCA_003231795.1 Gammaproteobacteria bacterium | reverse complement strand
GGCAACCTTGACCGGGTCATCGATAATAATGCTGTAATGTTCCTGCGCTGGTCGACCGAGCGTTAGTTTTATGAATTCATCAATTTGTTCGAAATAATCGGCAGCGCTGGCCGGACCGGTCAGTATTAACGGAAACGGTACATGCTGGTTTTCAGGATTTAACAGGATGCCGAGTATGAACAGGATTTCTTCGGTGGTTCCAACACCCCCCGGAAATACGACAATACCGTGTCCTGCTCGTACAAATGCTTCCAGCCGTTTTTCGATATCCGGCATTATCACCAGTTCGTTGACGATTGGATTGGGTGATTCGGCAGCGATGATGCCGGGTTCGGTTAAACCGACAAAACGACCGCGCCGGATACGCTGTTTGTTATGCCCGATGGCGGCACCTTTCATCGGGGCCTTCATCGCACCGGGGCCACAACCGGTACAGATATTGAGGCCCCGTAAACCCATCTGGTAACCGACTTCCTTGCAGTAATCATATTCTGCGCGCGCAATGGAATGCCCACCCCAGCAAACTACCAGATTGGGTTCGGTTTCCGGGATTAATACACGCGCATTACGCAATATGTGAAACACCACGTTGGTTATGCCTTCGCTGGTACCGATATCAAAAATCTGATTTGAAGCGATCTTGTTTTTTACATAGGAGATGTCGCGTAAAACCGAAAATAGCTGATCCTGGATTCCGGTGATGACTTTTCCGTCGACAAAGGCGCTTTCGGGCGCATTTTCGATTTCGAGTTTGATTCCACGCTCCTGTTGTACCACGCGAATATCGTAGTCCTGATACTGTCGAAGCACTTCACGCGCATCGTCGGTGTCGCTACCGACATTCAGTACCGCAAGTGAACAGCCACGAAAAGTCTGGTAGAGCGTATCGTCATCATTGCCGCGTTTAAGCTGTCCTACCTCGAGCTGGGACAAAATGTCCATATGGCCACGCGGGGTGAGGCGGGTGATTTCCGTATTTTTGGTCATAGTTTTTGGTCATAGGCTTTCTAAAAAAATGTTCTATAGTATAGTGCAGCAGTAAGGGAACCATGACATGAGTGATCAATTATTCGAAGTCGCATTTTCCGGCCAGATTAACCAGGGTGCCGATGCAGACGATGTAAAAGCAAAGGTTGGCAAGATGTTCAATGCCGACGAAGCCAAGCTGGCGCAACTGTTTTCCGGCAAACGTATAGTGATCAAAAAAAATATTGATCAGGCTACCGCGGCAAAATATAAAACAGCTTTAAATCGTGCCGGTGCCGAATGCGAAATCAAGTCCATGGGTGGCGAAAGTGACCCTGCACAGGCTGCATCGACAGCGACACCAGTAGCCCCCGTTGCAGCTTCGAAACCCGTGTCGCAGGAATATGAAACCGAGGATCACGGTGAGGTAGAGCCGCCGCCGCGTACTGATCCGCTGGGTATTACCGGGGAGCAGATAGAAGAATTATCTGCCTCGCTGGCACCGGTAGGTAGCGAGTTACAAAATGAGTACGACGTGGCCGAGACACCTCAGATTGATACGGCCGGGCTCGATGTGGCGCCCGTGGGAAGTGATCTCAACACCGCCAAAAAAGAACCGCCACCGCCGTCTCCCGATATCACCGGTATCACACTGGAAGAGTAACAAGCAGTCTCGTTAAACTCTGGAAGGACCTAAGGAGCCTCTGTGATAGAT
>QIJI01000044.1 GCA_003231795.1 Gammaproteobacteria bacterium | reverse complement strand
ATTACAGGCACTACTCGCCTGGGGAGACCCGCAGTCTGGATTTAAAGGTGGTCATCACTGGGATGCTTTGATGCGAATGCTCGAGCGCACCCAACCCGATTATAAAGACTGAGATGCAGGGCATACGCATCGTCGATCCGGACCGAGTTACTGCTTACCCGCTCGATTCGTTGGTGATTAATTTCTGTTTGTCAGGTAATCCACCAGTTCACGACTGAGCTCGCGCGCATCGTCTTCGGCTCCATGAATAAAACTCGATTTGCGGCGCCGCAGAAAAGTGCTCCCCAGCAGATAAAGCCCCGGCGCATCAATCACGCCGCCATCATGCCTGATCGCACCTTTGTGGTTATAGATGGGCAGGTCCAGCCATGAGGTGTCGGGATGAAAGCCGGTGGCCCAAACTACGGTTTTAATGCCTTCCTGTTCCAGCTTCATCGTCAGCGGTGGATCATCTTCAACCCGTGTCGGGGCGTATCGCTCGCCCGCAGGAAACTTATCGTCGAGATCGTTTTCGGTTACCCACTCATCGATAGTATTTAACAGCCGATTCATTTTAAGATCAGCCAACGCACAGACATTGCGCAGTGAGCCAGAAAATTGGAGGTTACCTTCGTTGATGCCGGCCAGCTTTCCGCGCAGCGCAACTCCCAGATTGCCGAGCGTGTTGAGGTCGAGGGTTTTGTGATCCGGTGATCCGACCAGTTGAGGGGAGGGAAGTTTTCTAGCCCGGTTAAGGTCATCGATTTCAGTGTATTTTTCATCCAGCAAGCCGGTTGCATCCATCCACCATTGAATGTCTTTATCGCGATAGCGACGTGGCAGGCGAACGTGTTCCCCTACGGCCAGCGTAACGGCCCGTCCCGAGCGTTGAATTTCTTCGGCAATCTGGGCACCCGTTGCCGAGGCACCGACCACCAGTACGCCACCGGGGTCGAGTTGATCCGGGTTACGGTATTGCAGGGGTGACAGCATCGTTATTGAAGCCGGGAACCGTTCGGCGATTGCGGGAATATTGGGCAGGTTACAGGCACCGCTGGCGATGACCACAGTCTCACAGAACCACTCGTACTGATTGGTTATCACTTTGTAGTTGCCATCTTGCGCGCTAACCGAGGTCACGCTGGTGTGTTCGTGCACCGGGGCTGCAACTTCGCTTGCGTATTGCTCGATAAAACTGATGATTTCAGACATGCCCATGAAACCATCAGGATCATCTCCGCTATAGTCATGCCCTGGCAGACGTACCTGCCAGTTCGGAGTCAGTAACCTGAGAGAATTCCAGCGTTCGAATTTCCACGAGTTAGCGATCTCGCCACGCTCAAGAATGACGTGATCTATCGAAGCCTGCGTCAGGAAATAACTCATTGCGAGACCCGAGTGTCCGGCCCCGACAACGACGCAAGTCGTGCGCATTACTCCCAATTCCTGGAACTAACTACAGTTATTGCGGATCAATTGACCTCAACAGTCACATTGGTTGGGTTAGCGACAATATCGAACACCGCGGAACGCTTTTGTGATTGCGCCACGACTGCCTTGATATCTTCATCGCTGGCATCGGCATCGATTTTATAGTGCACTTGAATGCCATCAAAACCGTTACGAACATCGCTGTCGATTCCGAGGATGCCCTGTATATCCATTCCAGCTTCAAGGGTTGCCTCCACTGAATTGAGCTGAATTT
>QIJI01000028.1 GCA_003231795.1 Gammaproteobacteria bacterium | reverse complement strand
CCATGCTCCGCCTTTCCTAGCGTAATGCTGAATCGAGTAACATTCTATAACTCCCACTTTAGATACGTCGAGTATAGATTTAGGATTCTGGCTTAAGTGGCTGTGCCTGTTGCTCAACCATACGTCCGATAAATACGAGCCCCTGGCGCGTTATTGCGGCAACTGCCGCAATCGCTTGCGCGGCGCGCGCCGGCGGATAAAATCGCAGGCTGAAATGCCCGCACAAATCATCATCGATGACCGGCCGATGGACTGGCTGTTGACTTGCACTGGAATTTGATCCAATTCCGGCTGTCCCTTCTTTTTATTCATCTGCGCACCCTCAAGCGCCATTCGCGAGTACTCATGGTGTAATCCACCTACTCGGGGAAACTTTATCACCCTGCCCTTTTCAGGCGTTTTTCTGTGTCTGGATTCAGGCGCGTCCTTAGCAACTCGCCATGAATCCGCGGGGCACCCCATAGCGGGTTGGCCTGGCTCATTTTGCGAATCACGGTACGAAGCTCGGTACCAACCCCAGCCCCCTCGGCGGCGACTTTTCCAACGCCAGTAGTAGCAGGAAACCCTGTCGGTGCCAACGACCGTGGCCGGATTCACCACATGCAATGATTAAATAGATATGCCGGGTAAAACCGAAAGTTTTGCCCGGCTAACCACCGACCCCGGCATTATGAGCGCGATGCTTTGCCTGTAACTTATTGTTTTTATTAATGATAATGAGTCGGGTGTTCGTTGACAAGTGATAACCGATCATAACGGGTGATATGCGTCTCCCACAATTCTCCCACAGTCCTTGGATCGCCGAAACGTCCGGCTACACGACGATTCTTGTCCATTGATTCCTTGACGATTGCTCATATGAGGCTTATTATTAACTCATATGAGCGTACCAGCCAAAAAGATAGCGGAAGTCCTGGGCGGTCGTCGCGTACTCGGCCAAACCGTCCGCAATATGCGCGAGCTTGACGCCATCGTGAGTCAAGGTATGCCAAAGAGCGCACTGGACACGTTTATCGCCTGCCTCACCGCACCGAATCGCGGCATGGATTCGACCGTACAATTGCGCAATAAGATTGTCCCCCGTGCGACTTACCAGCGTGTCGATCGATTAAACCGCCAGGTCGGTGAGACGACAGAACGCCTGGCGCGTCTTTATGCGCTGGCCCTCTCGGTATTCGAGGACCGCGAGGCGGCGACGCAATTCATGATGAATCCACATTCCGAACTCGACGCTCGTACACCGTTCGATGTTGCGCTCACGGAAATCGGTGGCCGCGAGGTTGAAGAGGTCATTGAGCGGGGCCTGCATGGCCTCCCCGCATAAGACGCATACCTGCGTCTATCGGATTGTCAGCCACACGTATCCACCCTTTGACGGAACCGGCACGCATCGCTGGGGAAGTCGCTGGATAAGCCCTGGCCGATGGGTCGTGCACGCAGCCGAAACCTACGCACTTGCCGTGCTCGAGAACCTGGTTCACTGGCAAACCAGCGCCCTGCCCCCCAACCTGATGTTGCTGGAAGTAAAAATTCCGGACGAGCTTGACCAGGAGCAAGTTGATCCGGTCGATGCTCCGGTCTCGGCACAGAACGATTACGCAGCAACCCGTGTCATGGGTGACGAATGGTACGACTGCGGGGAAACTGCAATCCTGTGGGTACCGTCGGTCGTATCGCCGTACGAA
>QIJI01000031.1 GCA_003231795.1 Gammaproteobacteria bacterium | reverse complement strand
CTTCCCAACGCGTACCGGCGGCAATACCGTCTTCCGGCCAGCCTTCGACTTCGTCGTAGATAAAGCCGCATACGATACATTCCCAACTTTTCATTCTGTCTCCAGATATTGTTGTTTCAGTGAGACATAGTGCTCCGCTGCATAGTTCAGGTATTCAATTTCCGATTCGCTCAATTCTCGTACCTGTCGCACTGGATTTCCGAGATACAGATATCCCGTCTGCAGAGTTTTACCCGGCGGTACCAGCGATCCGGAACCGACCATGACACCGTCTTCAACCACGGCATTGTCCATAACAATCGCACCCATTCCGATCAGGCACCGATTGCCAATGCGGCAACCGTGTAACAAAGCTTTGTGCCCCACGGTGACGTGATTACCAATATGTAACTCGGCACCGTCGGGATTGAATTTACCCCGGTGCGAGACATGCAGCACACTGCCGTCCTGAATATTGCTGTGGTCCCCGATACGAATAATATTGACATCGCCACGAATCACGCACAGCGGCCATACCGAGCTATGGTCGCCGATTACGACGTCGCCGATTACCACCGCAGATTCGTCGATATAGCTGTCGCGACCAATACTCGGGGTTTTATCCCCGTAACTACGATTCATTATTTGCCCTGAATATTTCGACCTGAAACCAGAAGCGCGTATAGTAACGATTTTTTCAATTCGGGATTCAATTTTTAGTGAAGTTACCTGAGTTTCTTCCACAGTTACCTCCAGGGATCGGAGACAGACTGATTATTTATTTGCGATTAATCCGTTTTGACAAGCCAATCGGGTTTTACCTGCTATTGTGGCCGACGCTGTGGGCGCTTGCGATCGCGGCTGAAGGATCACCCGATGGCTGGATTCTGTTGGTGTTCGTCAGCGGTGTTTTCCTGATGCGTTCGGCCGGCTGTGCTATCAATGATTATGCTGATCGAGATATTGATATGCATATCGCCCGGACCCGCGAACGTCCGTTGACCAGCGGGCAGATTACAACGCGCGAGACCTTGCTGATTTTTGCCGGGCTCAGTCTGATTGCGTTTATGCTGGTGCTGAGCCTGAATCGATTGACCATCCTGCTTTCCCTCGGCGGAGTATTGCTGGCGGCGAGCTATCCTTTTATGAAACGCCTCCATTATCTGCCGCAGGTTCATCTCGGTGCAGCCTTCGGTTGGGCCATTCCAATGGCATTCGCGGCCCAAACGAATGCGGTACCGAAACAGGCCTGGTTGCTTTTTGTCGCGACCCTGTTATGGACCGTCGCCTATGACACCATGTATAGCATGGTAGATCGTGAAGATGATCTGAAGGTGGGTGTCAAATCGACCGCGATACTGTTTGGCGAATATGATCGAGCCATGATTGCTGTTTTCCAGCTACTGTCTTTACTGGCGCTGCTGCTGGTGGGACTCGATCTGGAGTTTTCGGGTATTTATTTCGCCGGCCTGGTGTTGGCCGCGGCGTTAATGGGCTACGAACAGTTTTTGATCGCGGATCGCGCTCCGGCGCATTGCTTTATTGCCTTTTTACACAATCACTGGATCGGCGCGATAGTCTTCGCCGGCATTATGGGGCATTACTACTCGGTCTGATGTCCATTAGCAGTATCGACCTAATAATTTGAGTCGAGCAGACCGGACAGCTTTTCGGCGAGCGAATTCACCAGTTCGATTTCGCTTTGGCTGAAGGG
>QIJI01000036.1 GCA_003231795.1 Gammaproteobacteria bacterium | reverse complement strand
GTGGTCCGTGTCTGGTCAGCCAGCCGCATCTATTTTATATCCCGAGCCACGTACTGTGTGGATCAATGGCGAACTGAAGCCCTTGTCGATTTGCGAGCGAAGGCGGCTGATGTGCACATCTATGACATTAGTTTGGGGATCGAAATGATAGTCCCAGACATTTTCGAGCAGCATGGTACGTGTGACGACCTGGCCTTTATGCCGCAGCAGGAACTCGAGTAACTGAAAGTCACGCGGTTGTAATGTAATCACCTGATCGCCTCGCCGAACTTCCCTGGCCAACAGATCCATATGCAGGTCTGCAACGCTCAAGCTTGATTCTGTTTCAGTCTTGCCTTGAGATCGTCGGGCCAATGCTTCGATGCGGGCTTCGAGCTCGCTGAAGGCAAACGGTTTGACCAGATAGTCGTCTCCGCCGGCCTGCAGCCCTTTGACCCGGTCATCGACCTGGCCCAGCGCGCTGAGAATCAGTACGGGGGTATGGTCGTCCGATGCGCGCAGCGTGCGAATGATCGACAGGCCATCCACGCCCGGCAGCATGCGGTCGACGATGATCGCATCGTAAGATTCGGTAGTCGCCATGAACAGCCCGTCTTTGCCGTTGTCGGCGTGATCAATGGTATGCCCGGCCTCTTTGAAGCCCCGGGTGATAAAGCTCGCGACACTGCTGTCATCTTCGATTACCAATATGCGCATTGAGGATTTCCGACGGTCATTATTATGTAAAACAGATAATTACTAAGCCAATGTATTAAAAGGCAAAAATACCCGGCTGGCAACATTAACTATTGTTAATGTTCCGGAAACCGGCTGTTTAGGTAGGGGGCTCTATACTTCTCCCCATCGAATGCAACTGAACTTGTGAAGGAGAACCAAACAATACCGGCGTAGTCCCCCCCTGGCTGCGCCGGTGGTTCAAAAAAACAGGAGTGTGTGCCGCGATACTGGAGAAAGTAACTAAGCTCCGGTCAAGAGAAACGAAAAGCCCGGGTTCCTCCGTCCGGGCTTTTTTTTGCCTCGCATTTGGCCAATGCCTGGCATTAAGGTCGGTATACTGAGTGCCGATGTTGCTACGAACCCTTGCAATCACACTTTTCCTGCTGGTAGTTCCTCCGTTGCTTTCGGCTGCCGAACAACCTGATGCCGTATCCGGCGCATCAGCGGCCGAAGGTCAGGCCCGTCAATCGGTGGCCGGGCAAACCGAAATAGTGCAGGTCGGCAATGCGCGCATTCATTTGTTCATATCAGATCAGGCGTTTGTACTGAGTCATGATGAATTGCGCACCTGGGTGAAGCATTCAGCCGAGGTCGTTGCAAAATACTACGGTGGTTTCCCGATTGACGAGGTTCGTGTGGTGATTGTCGGTGGACGCGGCACCCGGGTAATGAGCGGTCGCTCGATTTTTATCAATGAGGCTGTGATTAATGTTCATGTCGGCCTCCAGGCGACGAAAGATGCACTGAAAGATGACTGGATCATGATCCATGAATTGATTCATCTTGCCTTTCCTACTGTTCCGCGCCGGCATCACTGGGTTGAGGAGGGGCTTTCAACCTATGTTGAGTCGATTGCGAGAGCTGCCGTCGGAGATCTGGATGCTGAGACTGTCTGGGCTGGATTTCTCGAGGGTATGCCGAAGGGTCTGCCACGCGAAGGTGATCGGGGACTTGATGACACGCCGACCTGGGGCCGAACCTAC
>QIJI01000470.1 GCA_003231795.1 Gammaproteobacteria bacterium | reverse complement strand
ATCGGAGTCGGCCGGATGCACATCGATAAGCTCACCCCGGACACGGTAGGTACCGCGCTTCAATTCAATATCGTTGCGCGTGTATTGCAGTTCAGCCAGGCGGCGCAATATGCTGCGTTGATCGATCTCGTCGCCAACCACCAGATGCAGCAGCATTTTCAGGTAGGAGTCCGGATCACCGAGACCATAAATCGCCGATACCGAAGCAACAATAATGGTATCGCGTCGCTCCATCAGCGACTTGGTCGCAGATAGCCGCATCTGCTCGATGTGTTCATTGATCGACGCGTCTTTTTCGATAAAGGTATCGGAGGCTGGTACGTAAGCTTCGGGTTGATAATAGTCGTAATAGGAGACGAAATACTCGACCGAATTGTGCGGGAAGAATTCCTTCATTTCACCGTACAACTGGGCTGCCAGCGTCTTGTTATGCGCCATGATAATGGCCGGTCGCTCGAGCCTCTGGATTACGTTAGCGGCGGTGAAAGTCTTGCCGGAACCCGTGACCCCGAGCAGCGTCTGATGCATCAACCCATCCTCGATGCCCTGAATCAGTGCATCGATCGCCTGGGGTTGATCACCGGCTGGTGAAAATTCGGTTACCAGTTGGAAATTCTTGGCCATTGTTTAATATTTTTAATGAAAAACAGACTGTTCTTTACAGGCCGCTTGGGCTTCGTATACTTCGCCTGTTGCGTAAAGAACCTCTGATCAATTCATGAATGAACGTGTTGTGTCCAAAATGGTCAATTTCTGCGTTGTGAAACTTAGCAATAGCCCTGCTATTACTTACGTTTCACGCCTTGAACTGAACGGTCCGACGCTTGACCATTTTGAATCACAACCCGATTCATCCAGAATTAATCAGAGGCTCCGTAACTTTCAGGCCACCAGGATTAACTGTGTCTAACGATTTATCGAAGCGTGTAAACGCGATAAAAACATCCCCCACTTTAGCAGTTTCAAATTTAGCTAGCCAGCTTCGTGCAGAAGGACGAGACATTATCAGTCTCGGTGTCGGTGAACCTGATTTCGATACCCCGAATCACATCTGTGAAGCCGCAATCGATGCGATCCGAAGTGGCGATACCCATTACACCGCAGTCGACGGTACCGCCGCGCTGAAACAGGCCATCATCTCAAAATTCGAACGCGACAACGGCCTGCAGTACGCAGCCGATCAGATACTGGTTTCCTGTGGCGGCAAACAGAGTTTTTTCAACCTGTGTCAGGCGCTACTGGATGCAGGTGATGAAGTTGTCATTCCAGCACCTTACTGGGTGTCTTACCCAGATATCGTAATTCTCGCGGACGGAACCCCGGTTGTTGTGGAAACCGGTATCGAAAACGAATTCAAAATTACGCCTGAAAAACTCGAAAATGCAATCACCGACAATACCCGCATGATGGTACTTAACAGCCCGTCGAATCCGACCGGTGTTGCCTACTCGCTGGAAGAGCTCGCGGCACTCGGGGAAGTCCTGTTGCGCCATCCCGATATCCTGATTGCGACCGATGATATGTACGAACATATTGTCTGGGGAGACAACAGATTCTGTAATATCCTGAATGCCTGCCCGGAGCTCTACCACCGTACGCTTGTGCTTAATGGCGTGTCCAAGGCATACGCCATGACCGGCTGGCGCATTGGATATGCCGGCGGCCCGACGAACATCATCAAGGCGATGAAAAAAATTCAGGGGCAA
>QIJI01000416.1 GCA_003231795.1 Gammaproteobacteria bacterium | reverse complement strand
CTGTGATGACTAATGATACCGCTAAACTCTCCAAGTTGTTCACGCGAGGGCAATTCACCCTTCAGCATCAGGTAGGTTACTTCGAGAAAATTACTCTGCGCGGCCAGTTGCTCGATTGGATAACCACGGTACTGTAATATCCCCTGCTCGCCATCGATAAAGGTGATCGAACTCTGGCAACTTGCGGTCGAAATAAAACCCGGGTCATAGGTGAAGTAACCCAGCTCACGATAAAAGCGTGCAATATCCACCACCGGTGGCCCCTGAGTAGGACGCAGGATCGGTAATTCGATCTGACGACCACTGGCGTTATCGAGTACGGTTACGACGTCCTTTTTCATTTCATGTCACCCCTTTGTAAACCCGTTAAAACTGATAGGTCGCTATGAAAATTTGCTAATCTCTGTTCAAGCCACTAATGACAAACGATTAATATCGGCACGCACCATGTCGGCGGATCGCTGAAAATCGGCACGCTCCTGTTCAGTCAGATTTAATTCGATAATATCGATCAGACCGGTCTCATCCAGTACCGCGGGCACTCCCATGGCCATATCATGCAGATCATATTCTCCATCGAGGATACTGATGCAGGGCATAATACGTCGGCGATTGTGACTGATCGCATCAACCATGGCGGCGATGGCCGCCGCCGGTGAATCGTAGGCACTGCTGCTTTTTTTCAGATTCAATATTTCACCGCCGCCCTTGCGCGTGCGCTCGACGATCCCTTCTATGGTTTTCGAATCAAGAAAATGTTCGATATTGATTCCGGCGATATCTGTAAAGCGGGTCATCGGCACCATCGCGTCGCCATGCCCACCCAATACCAGTGGTGAAATATCTTTGATGGAATAACCCGTCTCGAGAGCGATGAAAGTAGCCATGCGAGCGGTATCCAGTGCGCCAGATTGACCAAACACGCGTTGCCGAGGCCAACCGGTTCTTTGCCAGGCATGCCAGGTCAACACATCCACCGGGTTGGTGACCATTAGCAGCATCGCATTCGGCGCGTAGCGCAGCATGTTATCAATAATCTCATCGATAATCGTCAGGTTGGTATCCAGCACATCGGAACGGGACATGCCAGGTTTTCGCGGAATGCCGGCGGTAATGATAACCAGATCCGAATCGGCCATAGCCGCAGGATTAGTATCGCCATTGACCCGGGTATCGAAGCGCAACAACGCCGCCGACTCCTGGATATCCAGCGCCACACCCTGGGGCACACCGTCACAAATATCCAGCAACATCAACTCCCGACACAGTTCTTCCCTGGCCAAAATCTGGGCGGTGGACTCGCCAACGCGACCCGCACCAACAATCGTGATTTTATTCATTTCGAGCCTCCTTTTCGTATTGTCATTTGTACAATGCTTAAAGGTTAATGGGCTCCATAGCAATGTGCCCACTCGGACACTCCTGAGCACAGATACCACAGCCCTTACAAAAATCTTCATCAACTTTGTAACCTGTCCTATCTTTTATGACAGCAGCATCAGGGCAAAAGTGCCAACAATTATCGCACTGAAAGCAGACCCCGCAACTCAGACAGCGTTCGGCCTCGCGCGTCGCCGCCACGTCGTCCAGCGCCAGGTTGATCTCATCAAAGTCCTGTAAAGCATCGGCAATCACGCCGCCTTCCTGCCGTTCGAGCTGAGTGAAATACGACATATTCAAATCTTTGGGCAAGACCTCGGCCTTCTCATGTT
>QIJI01000046.1 GCA_003231795.1 Gammaproteobacteria bacterium | reverse complement strand
GACATCGAACTGGCAAAACTACCAAAAATAACAGGCGCGCCGGGGTTAATCAGTTGAACATAGGTGATTCCCGCGAGCGCTTCTGCCAGTGATTGAGCCGCAGTGCCGGCCACGGTAACTGGGGACATCGCGCCCGCCAGGATAAATGGCGTGATGATCGTGGCCTGGTTGTTTTCGGCATAAACCTTTGCCGCACCGAGCATGGTGTCATCGAAAGTCATCGGTGAATTGGCGTTGATCAGGCTGGTCGCATAAGTGCGTGGCCGCCCGGTTTCTGCATCGATATAATTATCACCGGCGAGTATTTTGATCATCTCGACCGTATCTTTCGCGCGTTCGGGAGCGGTTACCGAGCCCATAAAGGCTTTGTCTGAGTACTTCATATGGGTGTACACCATATCGAGATGGCGTTTGTTGACCGGGATATCTACTGGCTCACAAATGGTGCCACCCGAGTGATGCAGTCCCGGTGAAACGTAGGCCAGTTTAACGAAGTTCTGGAAATCCTCGATGGTGGCGTAGCGCCTGCCCTGGTCCAGATCAAATACAAATGGGCTGCCGTAAGCCGGAACAAAAACGGTGTTTTTGCCGCCGATCTGAACGTTACGGGCCGGATTCCGGGCATGCTGAGTAAACTCTCTGGGGGCCGAGGCCTGGATAATTGAACGACACAGACCGCGCGGGAAACGGGCGGTTACGCCATCGATTTCAGCGCCGCCCTGTTTCAAAACATCAAGTGCTTCTGGCATATCGCGAAATTCAATGCCGATTTCTTCGAGGATAGTGTCTGCATTGTTCTCGATCAGAGTCAGGCCTTCTTCATCGAGAACCTCGAAGCAGGGGATTTTTCGCTTAATATAAGGCATTGCGGGTGCTACTACCGCTACTCCGGCACGTTTGGCCGCGCGCCCACCGCGTCCGCGACGATTTCTGCTAGCTCGATTTTCTTGGCTCATTGGTAACTCCGGTAAATCGGATCACTAGATAGTTGTGATTCAGCCAGCAAGTATGGTTTTTGGACCTGTATCAGGCTGATCCAAGGGCGACCCTCAAGTATTTGCCAGCGTCATATTGTTTTATCATTGCGCCGGTAAATTCGCTAGAATGCTGACAGATAATAACTACTCTCATGGCGCAAACGATTAGCCGCGACACCGAAACAATTGGAATCCTGTTAAGTGAAGGTTATCCCATCATTCCGTTTAGCTGTGTCGTAGATTCTTTACGCAAAGCAAACTGGATGTCGGGAAAACCATTATATAAATGGGAATTTTACACACCTGATGATAAACAGGTTTCTGCCAGCTGCGGCATCAGCGTTGCGACGCGGCCATTGGCTGAAGCGAGAGACCTCGAAACACTAGTGATCGTCGCCCCCAATGCGGCCCAGAATTTTGAAGATTCGGCAACATTGAAACGCATCAAGGCGATGGATCGTGACGGGGTTAATCTGGGATCCGCCAGCTCGGGCAGTTTTATTCTGGCACGGGCAGGATTACTGGATAATGTGCGCTGTACTATTCACTGGGAAAATATCCCTGTGTTCAAAGAGCTCTATCCGCATCTTGATGTTGCCTTCACACTGTACGAAATTCACAAGCAACGTTTTACCTGTTCGGGAGGTACCGCTGCACTCGACATGACGCTCAAGCTGATCGAACACCAGCATGGAGGAACCCTGGCGCAGGAAATATCACAACAGTTTCACCACGATCG
>QIJI01000326.1 GCA_003231795.1 Gammaproteobacteria bacterium | reverse complement strand
TAAAGAGCAATGGGCGCCTATTTTCCGTTGGCTGGAATCGCCCATCATCAGTGAATCCGCACCGCCGGTAACACCATTATTTAATCAATTCGAGCAGTAAATTTACCTTGCCGGTTTTAACCCGGTAAACTATTTCCTATATACCCAACAGTCCCAAATGCTGTGATATGATTGCGCCAAATTTTCGCGGTGCAATTATGAAATTCTTACGTTCGACCTGCCTGTTTTTAATCTGTGTCAGTCCATTCGGAACTGCCAATGCCAGTGATTTTGAAGCTGCTCTCAGCTCCGAAACGGCCCAGTTCACGTTTCGCTCGGATTCGAGCCTGATTGGCTGGGGCGGCGCAGATCTGGCGCTCGGATTTTTTTATAACGAAACAGGCGATTTTCTCCTGCAGGCCAGTCTGTTGCAGATGCGTCAGGCTTCCCAGGAAAACCCGCTTACCTTCGGTGTTGGAGTTAAAACTTATCTAGGCAGTCTTGACAACGGCGACGATATTCTTGCGCTGGCGATTGGTGGGCAGGTTCGCTATACCATTCCAGGCACCATGCCTATGGCCATATACCTGAGTGCCTATTATGCTCCTGAAATTACCAGTTTCTCGGACTCGGAAGATGTTGTCGATTACCAGTTTGGTTTTCAGATTGAAGCTTTGCCACAAACCATTGCATTTGTCGGAATAAGGCAACTGGAAGTTAGCGACGGCAATTCGGATTATGAACTGGACGATGACCGTATTCACTTCGGTATCAGGCTCACTTTTTAACCTTCTCCTTCTATTCGTCCCTGGCGCTCAGGAAAAGTGAAGGGTCGATCCAGGTTCCATTGAGACCGAGACTCCAGTGCAGATGCGGCCCGGTGACTCGACCCGTAGCGCCTACCTTGCCAACTATCTGACCTTTTTCAACGCGTTCTCCCAGGCTTACGTTGATTTCGCTGAGATGGGCGAACATGGATATCAGGCCCTGGCCGTGGTCGATGTAAATCAGATTGCCGCTGAAAAAGAAATCACCCGTCTCGATCACGGTGCCGGCACTCGGCGTTACTACCGGGGTGCCGTTTGCTGCTGCGAAATCCATACCACTATGTGGTCTGCGAGGCTGCTCATTAAACATGCGACGACGCCCGAAACTATCGCTGCGGATGCCATTGACAGGCTGTAGCAAATCGACATCGCCACCGGTTTTGGAGTAATGAACGCGGGCTTTTTGTTTGCGTTTCTTTTCTGCCAGAATTCGATCCATGTCGCTGGCATAAGGATTGACCTTACGTTTGTCGGTTATCGTGATATGTTGCACGCTGTATTTTTTGTCGATGACCGTGAAATATTTTTTATGCACATGGTTGTCGCTACGTTTTTCAATAAAGTACTCGCCCGCTTTGAGACTAAGCGGTAGTCCGACAATAGCTCGGGGAATTCCGTCGATAGGGGTAACCAATACCGGTTTTCCACGAAACTGAAAACCACTGCTGTCGTTTTGGTCGAGATCAATAATTGCGATTCCGCCGGGTACCAGCGACTGGCGTGGTTGAGCCTGGGCGGCGGCATAGAAGGTTAAAAGAAAGACAAGAATAATAGTACGCACGATGGATTCCGGTAGCGGCTGGATATGCTCGCCAGTATGCGAACTTTTGAACCCTGGTCAAGGTCCAATATTACCAGGGCGATACAGGGTTCGCTGGTGCTGAATCAAGTAATTATGAAAAATATCGAAAGC
>QIJI01000155.1 GCA_003231795.1 Gammaproteobacteria bacterium | reverse complement strand
ATTTGAACCATTTCCAGCGTATGACGCACGACATCATTCATGTCCATGCTGTCATCCATACGTTCCAGATTGATTGCCAATTGAAATTTCATGTTTTTACCTTCGTATTTTGCGAACTTAACGCCGTTGTTGGATGTTACAAGGCTCCGCGCGTTTAGCCAAATTTCCTGCCTTTAGCTCCTCTTTACATCGATATCGGAAGCAAAATTCGATATCCGATCTGTGCGGAATACTTAGGATCAAGCATCAGTGCTATGAACCGGGTAGTACCACTTGCGACTAGTCGGGTAGTGAATCCATGAACTCGACTATCGCAGCGATAAAAAAAGACGGATTTTCACACAACCCCATATGCTGTAACTCCGGCACGATCACGATTTGAGAGCCATTGATCTCACTGGCAATCGCCTGACTCATCGACGGGGTGCTACCACTGTCATTTTCACAGGTAATAATTAACGTCGGGTGGGTAATTGGTGGCTGTGGTCGAATCAACTCAACCACACCAAATGCCAGAACCTGTCGACAAAGCGCGTAATTATCAGCGTCATTCGCCAACACCCAGTTACGAACGGTTGTAATAAAATCAGGATGAGCCCTTCTGTAGTCCTTTGTGAACCAACGTTCGATGGTGGCATCCAGCGTAGCGCCCGGACCACCTGCTACTGAATCCGTCGCTCTTTTTTCAACCTGTTTTTGCGCGTCATCACCGCGCTCATGCGGCGAGTTCAATATGGCCATTGCTCGCAGGCGTTCGGGATGATCCATTGCAAATCGACGATTAATCATTCCGCCCAATGAAAATCCGATGATCGAACATTGCTCAATCCCGAGCTCATCGAGCAATCCCAGTAGCTGTTCCGAGAAGGTAGTCAGCGAGGGTTTTTCGGGGGGCGATGCACTTTCACCGTGACCGTACAGATCGTAACTCACAACTCGATAGCGCTGCGCAAATCTAGAAACATATCCATTCCAGACATGCCGATTCAGCCCAAGTCCATGGACAAGTACAAGCACGGCCGCATCGACCGGGCCGCTGATTTCATAAGCGCTTCCGTTGTTGCTGGTTTCAGGCATAGAAATTATCGACTGGGACGTTGATTGCCAATTTCAAGGAATCTCTGACTAATTATGTCATATCTCTGCGAGTCCTGAAGCGTGCAGCTACAAGACGCACTTCGCAGCAAATGGCCTAAGTCCTTTGTAAGAAGTGCAACGCGGTAGATGCGCGCCTGACCCGCCCTTTGGGGCTCACAGGCTGAACCGCACTCTGCGTTGCACCTTTTCACCAGGCGGGCGCATGCTTTCAAAGTTGCGCCTTGATTGCGGTTCAGCCTGTGGGCCAGAGACATGACATAATTAGTCAGAGGTTCCTTAACTCAGCCGCGACAAAATTGAGAGTAGTTTGTTGGTTAACCCGAAATAGTAAAAGTAATCATGAAATCAAACGCAGGCATTGGTCCCTGGTGTCACCAATCATTGCAGTGGGTGCGCCACCTTTGGCGAGAATGCGACTGCCAAAATAAGCACTGATAACAAATGATGCGAGCGTGGCGGCATGATCTTCAATATAAGCCACCGAGGCAGGCATCGATGTCGAAGTGTCGTCTGCTGATATGTCGCAATGGTTTTCAGCCCGTTTTTATGCTGAAACCGTAGCCTTCGCGAAAGTTCTGGTAGAGAAAGGTTCCAGGCGTATTGTCGAGGCACATCTGGTTGGACAT
>QIJI01000423.1 GCA_003231795.1 Gammaproteobacteria bacterium | reverse complement strand
CAGATTTCGGACGCTTCAGGGCAGGTCCGCACCGTGAATCTCTTTCTTTGTTTGGTGGAATCGTGAAAATAGGGTGTTAATATTTCCTATATCTTGCGATTAAATAGCGCGGTCATACACGTCGGGGTTATATTCGGAGCTGTAACCGGGCATCTGTCTGAGCATCTTTATTTGCAAGTCACCTGGCCGACAGGAAAAGGTTTTTGTTCCACCGCTACTTTGCTATTATCAAAACCAATCGTCGTGTGTCGTGCACAAGTAAGTATTAATCGACAGGCTTACGGTTCGATGCGGTGTGGCACCCACCTCATCACCGCTGGCGAATTTAGTGGCCCAGGCAAGTACGAAGTATTAAAGAGGTGCGGAGAACCGGACGAACGCTACTGCGACACCTGGATTTACAAAAATTCGGGTTTAACCAAAACCCTCGTATTCACCCAGGATGGCCGTCTCAAACGAATTGAATAGCGTACCTGCGGGGTAGTTGCCCGGGCGAAAACCTGTTTTCGGTTTCAATCCGGGTCATCTTTAAATCCGTACCGGTGAAGTTGAAATAACCTGGAGGAGGAAATCCTGATGAGCACAGATGGCAGGGCGAGCATCAAGCTTGCAATCGACGGTCCCTATATAGTAAAGGCCCTTAAGCATTGCACAAACAAAAACGGGGCTCTCGAAACCAGCGAAACCATGGCCTTATGCCGCTGTGGCGCGTCCGCGAAAAAACCATATTGCGATGGAACTCACGCCAAAATCGGATTTACTTCGAACAAACAGGAGAGGCGAACAGAAGATAAGCGGGAAAGCTACCGCGGCGGCCAAATCACCATTCATGACAACCGGGGAGTCTGCGCCCATGCCGGTGTATGCACCGATATGCTGGCAGCGGTATTTCGAATCAAACAGGAGCCCTGGATCGACGCCGATGGCGCGACGACAGGTGAAATTATCGCTGCGATAAAAAGCTGTCCTTCGGGCGCGTTGAGTTACTCGATGGAAGCCGACAGCCAGGTTGAAATCAATGCTGAACCGTCAATCCGGATTGCCGAAAACGGACCTTACGAAGTGTCTGGCGGCGTGGAACTGGATGATGCGAACTGGGGCGAGGGCGCCTCCAAAAGCGAATATACCCTGTGCCGCTGCGGCGCCTCGAAAAATAAACCTTTTTGTGATGGTTCGCACTGGGAAGCGAATTTTCGCGACGATCAGAATTAATGCCAATACAACGAACTTGTGATACCGGGGCAGGGTGAGCACTAGTCGAGTCGTTTTTATTGGCATCTCCATTTTTCTGGTTGCCTGGTTTCTTTTGTTCCGGGAATTTGAAAAGGCTATTGCGGGTAGTTTTGTAATACTCGTGGCCGCCTCCATGGTCTGGTGCAATAATTTCTGGACCAGTTATATCTTGCGCTGGGGATTTCTCGAATCCTTCGCCAGCGATTTCAAAAGCGCCGGACGCTCATCCGCAGCCATTACCTTCCTCGGCTGGGTTGTGTTGCTGTTGACAGGTTTGTTGCTGATATTTAATTGATGAACTGCGAGTCGTTGCGATGATTGATTTCGTCGATAGTCAGGGCCATGACGGAATTATGCAATCTGAGGCGGGTGCCTGTCTATCCAGTGGCGAGCAATATCGATGCGACGACAAACCCAGATCTGGTCGTGACTTTGCACATAGTCGAGAAAGCGTTGTAGGGCTCGAAATCTACCGGGTCGTCCCGCCAGTCGGCAATGAAGCCCGAC
>QIJI01000225.1 GCA_003231795.1 Gammaproteobacteria bacterium | reverse complement strand
GACCGGGCCACTGGTCAATATCGCGTCCACATTCGCGCGCAATGCGAAATTTAAAAGAGTGGTAACCGAATTCCTGTTTCAACGCGAGCATACGTTCGGCCTCCTGTTCAGGCGAAATATCACGTTTCATGCTCGAAGCATAAACCGGGAATTCGCTACGCTTTCCACCCAGTAACTGGCTCACACTTTTGCCCGCGCGTTTTCCATGTATATCCCATAACGCAGTGTCGACCCCGCATAATGCCCGGTACAGATAGGTACCCTGGAACTTGTGCTCGCGCTCGAGAACGGTTTGTGTAACTGCTGCTGAATCATGAGCATCCATACCCAGTACGTGTCGGGCTACCTGTCGATGAACGATTTCGGCCGTCACATCGGCATTGTACGGAGACACCTGTCCCCAGCCTTCGTCGCCATCATCAGTTCTTAATCGAACCAGCGTGACGTATTCGCTGGCGAAGGTCTCTATACTGGTTATGATCATAACCGGATGATTCTACAAACCGTCTAGCGCCTGTTGCAGGTCTGCGATTAAATCGTCGGCAGATTCCAGTCCGGCCGACAGTCGCACCAGACCATCGGTAATTCCGGCCGCGAGGCGTTCTTCAACCGGCATGTCGGCATGGGTCATGGTTACCGAGTGGGTCACCAGTGATTCAACCGAGCCCAGGTTTTCAGCCAGGCTCCATAATTCGAGGTTATCCATCAGTTTCTTGCCCGCAGCAACACCGCCTTTGACTTCGAACCAGAGCATCGAGCCATGACCACTGGCCTGCCGATCTGCGAGTTCTTTTTGTGGAAATGAATCGAGGCCGGGGTAACAGACGCGCTCGACCCGATCATGTGTTTCAAGAAATTCGGCAACTTTAAGCGCATTGGCCGATTGAGCCTCGAGGCGGGTGCTCATGGTCTTGATACCCTGAAGGGTATAAAACGCAACCATTGGCGACATATTGCTGCCGAGGCAGTTTCTGACAAACTTGATGCGTTCCAGATGCTCAGAACTTTTGGCCGTAATCGATCCACCAACACTGACGTTGTGGCCCTCCATGAATTTGGTCGTACTGTGCAAGGTGATATCAGCACCCAGTTCAAGTGGCCGCTGAAGGTAGGGAGTCAGGAATGTGTTATCAACGACATGCGGAATTCCGTGAGCCTGGGCAACTTCTGAAACGGCGGCTATATCAGTCAGCTTAAGGGTTGGGTTAGCAGGCGTTTCGGTGAATATCAGGCGCGTATTATCGCGAATCGCAGCTTTTACATTTTCCGCATCGGCAGTGTCGACAAAACTGACCTCGAGTCCCCATCGATTTAACACTTTCGTGGATATCCGGTGTGTACCGCCGTAGACCACATCCGAAAGAATGACGTGATCACCGGTGTCGAGCATGGCCATGAGAGTACAACTGGTGGCTGCCATGCCGGTCGCAAAACACAGGGTGCCGGAACCACCTTCAAGGGCGGTAATCCTCGTTTCCAGTGCGGTGACTGTGGGGTTGCCGGAGCGGCTGTAGGAATAGCCTTTCTCGAGGTATCGATCGACTGACTCCTGCACGTAAGTAGTCGATTGATAAATCGGTGTCAGAATTGCGCCAGTGACCGGATCCGGTGACACACCGGCGTGCACCTCGCGCGTTTTGAAATCAGAATTCTTATCCTTACTCATCCAGGTTCCCAGGGTTAAAGCGTCACAAAGGACGGCAATTCTAGCATTAGTAATACAAATTAAAAAAGCCTTGCAGC
>QIJI01000252.1 GCA_003231795.1 Gammaproteobacteria bacterium | reverse complement strand
CTGTAAGGCAAGATCAGTCAAGGTGGATGCCGCTTCTTTGGATAGTACACGCATCAAATTCAGACCCCGATCAAGCGCCTGCACCGTGCCGACATTCTGATCAGACCGCGGTAATTTCGGTCTTCCTCGGGCTCGTTTTGCACCTGATGCCTGATCCATTTGTCTGCCTCAATTTCGGGTAATTTTCTGAAACGAATCATAATTAATTTAATAATTGTTTTCCACTATTTTAATTAAATTCGATTATGTATACATTTTATTGTTTATTTTCAATGCTTTATCATTTTCACTATTATTCTGGAATATTTTTCCATTATATTGAATAAAATATCAATCAGAATATACTGGTACGCCATACGAACGCTCCAGGAGAGTCAATAATGCGTGCGCAAAACCCGGTCTTTATTCCAGGACCGACCAACATACCTGATCGGTTACGGCACGCGATGAACGTGGCTACCATTGACCATCGTTCGACCGACTTCAAAAATCTGCTGCAACCATTGCTGATGGACCTGCAAAAAGTGTTCAAAACCGACCATGCCGAGATCATGCTCTTCCCCAGCAGCGGCACCGGCGGCTGGGAAGCCTCGATCACTAATACCCTGTCTGCTGGCGATAAGGTTCTGGTCGCACGATATGGCATGTTCTCGCATCGCTGGATCGATATGTGTCAACGCCACGGGCTCGAGGTTCAGATCATTGAATGCGACTGGGGCAGCGGTGCTCCAGTTGAAAAATTTGCCGAGGCACTGGCCAACGACAGCGAGCATGAAATCAAGGCCCTGCTGGTCACTCACAATGAAACTGCAACCGGTGTACGTAGTGACATTGGCGGCGTTCGCCGTGCTATGAACGCCAGTAATCACCCTGCCATGTTGTTTGTCGATTGCGTCAGTTCACTCGCATCGATGGACTTTCGCATGGACGAATGGGGTGTCGACATTGCCATCAGCGGATCGCAAAAAGGGTTCATGATAGCCACCGGTCTGGCGGTAGTTGCGGTAAGCGAAAAGGCGTCAGGCGCAACTGAACAGGCACAACTTGCACGATGTTTCTTTGATTTTCGTGATATGCGAAATGCCACTGCTAACGGAGGTTATCCTTATACCCCGCCACTTCAGTTGATTCACGGCTTGCGCGTCAGCGTTGATATGCTGCTGGACGAGGGTCTCGAACAGGTATTTTCACGCCACTTTCGAATCGCACAAGGCATTCGCTGTGCCATTGAAGCCTGGGGACTCAGACTTTGCGCCCAGTCGAGCGATCTTTACTCGGATACCGTCAGCGCCATTTACGTTCCCGATGGATTCAACAGTGACCAACTCACCGATCATGCCTATGATGCCTACGGCGTTTCGTTCGGCGTCGGTCTCGGTGAAATGTCGGGCAAAGCTTTTCGCATCGGACATCTGGGCGCGATGACCGAGGTCATGGCATTATCGGGGCTGGCAACCATCGAAATGGCGATGAAGGATCTCGATTATCCAGTTCAACTCGGCTCCGGAGTTGTCGCAGCACAGGAATATTACAGAACATCCAGAGGCCATTTAAGTTAATGACAACTGAAATCGACATTCCGAATTTTGCTGACGTAGAAGCTGCGCGCGAGCGTATTGCACCCTATATTCATCGCACCCCGGTACTGACTTCGGGCTATTTGAATCAGCTCACTGGCGCAGAGCTGTTCTTCAAATGTGAAAATTTTCAAAAAGCCGGCGCGTTCAAAGTTCGCGGTGCCAGCAA
>QIJI01000275.1 GCA_003231795.1 Gammaproteobacteria bacterium | reverse complement strand
AATCTGGGTCGCGGCACGTTCCCCGATTACTTTCGACTATGCGGTTAAGAACAACTGCAACGTCATGTCCTGGCCGTTGACAAGACCCTTTGCGGAAGCAGAGTTGTACAAAACGCAACTCGACCAGGCGATTGCAGCAAATCCTGGCGCAACCCCGACTTTTGCACTGATGCGGCATACCGCCCTCTATGAAGATGCTTGCGGACGTGATGCCGCGATCAAGGCGATTCAATCAGTGCTTGGTCAGTTTGAAAATCTGTTCCGTAATCTTGGCGACGTTAATAACGGTTTTCCGAAAAAAATTCCGCTCGAAGAACTCACCGATCGTGAGCAATACAACGCCGATATGCTGGAGGAAAACCTGATGTTCGGTTCACCTGAACAGGTGATCGAGAAACTCCGGCGTTACGAGGCTCTCGGGGTAGATGATTTCATCTATTACTCCAGTCTGGGTCTGGGCCACAAGCAACAGAAACGCTCAATGGAGCTGTTCTGTTCAGAGGTGATTCCGGCGTTTAATTAAGCGCATTTTTAGAGATGTGCTTAAGCGAATATTCAGCTATCTCGGTATATCGTGTTGCAACCGTTCAACAACTGGGGTTATTCTTTACCGGTTAATGGTATTACCTTTTAGTTAACCCATTGAAAAATAAAGTAAATCGAAGAGGAGCATAACGTGAAAGACGATAAATCAAAACCACTAGATCTGACAGAGGGCGTTTCCGACCTGGAAGTTGCCGATAAGGTCAGGGATATCCAGCAGTCTTTTGAGTCCGGTCAGATGACTCGCCGGAGTTTCATGACGGCGGCCCTGGCACTCGGTATCTCAATGACTGCGGCATCGGCAATTTTGAATAAAGTTGAAGCCGCAACACCCAAAAAGGGTGGTCGCTTGCGTGTCGGTTTAACCGGCGGTGCGACTACTGATGTACTCGATCCGGGTCAGATTCTCGACCTGTATATGCTGCATCTGCAGTTCGGACAATTA
Source organism: Gammaproteobacteria bacterium (assembly GCA_003231795.1). Taxonomy (GTDB): domain Bacteria; phylum Pseudomonadota; class Gammaproteobacteria. Next base: position 761 of record QIJI01000275.1, on the reverse strand, counting down.
CGCAACGGTCTGACTGAAGTAGCTTCAGATGGGCAATTGATTCCTGAACTGGCTGAGAGCTGGGATTCCAGCCCCGATGCCAAGGTCTGGAATTTCAAAATTCGTCAGGGTGTCGAATTCCATAATGGCAAAAGCCTGAATACTGACGATATTGTCGCATCGTTGAACCATCACCTGGGTGAAGATTCCAAGTCGGCAGCCAAAGGTATTCTAAGCGGAATCGTAGCGGTCAAAAAAGATGGCAAGAATGGTGTAACCGTCGAACTGAGTGGCGGCGATGCTGATTTCCCGTTTCTGCTGACGGACTATCACATCAATATGTGCCCGGCGAATGCAGACGGCACCATCGACTGGCAATCCGGTATCGGTACCGGCGGTTATGTGCTGAAGCAAAATGATCCCGGGGTGCGCTCTTTTACCACGCGTAATCCAAACTACTGGAAATCGGGCATGGCGCATTTCGACGAAGTCGAGATTACCCAGATCGGTGATCCGACTGCACGAAGCCAGGCATTGCAAACAGGTGCTCTGGATGTCATGAATAATGTGCAGACTCAAACCGTGCATTTGTTGAAGCGGGTTCCTGGATTAAAGGTACACGCGACTACCGGTAACAAGCAGATCACCTTGCCGATGCGAACCGATACGGCACCGTTTGATGACAATAACGTGCGTCTTGCGATCAAGCACATTGTGGATCGCGAAGAATGGCTGAAGAAAATTATCCACGGATATGGACAGCTCGGCAATGATAATCCGAT
>QIJI01000285.1 GCA_003231795.1 Gammaproteobacteria bacterium | reverse complement strand
GTTATGCGCATAATGGTTATTATGTAAAGTTAGTTAAATATCGAATTTAACCCTGCAAGCCGACAACCTCCTTTAACACTAGTTGCGACCATTGACGACAATATGGTTGCACTACCCCCAATCTATACAGATCAAAATTTTATTGATTTTTAAAATTAACTCCCCTTTTCCGAATGATATGAAATTCAATTGCCTCGAATTCATAGTTGCACCTGTTTACAATTAGTTTGAGTATTCAGGATTACACTTTCGATACAGGCCGGGAAATCATGTTAAACATGCAATTTGAACAAAAGGTAGTCATCGACACCGCACGGATGGACTGGGAAAGCAGCCCCAGTGATGGTGTCTGGCGTAAACCGTTAGCCCGCGAAGAAGCTGAAAGAGGTCATGCCACGAGTGTTGTCAAATTCGACGCGGGTGTCAGTTTTACACCCCACAACCATCCACTTGGTGAAGAAATACTGGTTCTTGAAGGCACTTTCTCTGATGAACACGGTGATTACCCAGCCGGCACCTATATCCGTAACCCCGAAGATTATAGACACCAACCCTTCAGCAATGAAGGTTGCATTATTTTTGTCAAACTGCATCAGTTCCAGGATCAGGATCGGCAAACCTTGCGCGTTAACATTAATAAAACCGAATGGTTACCCGGCCAGGGCAATCTTCAGGTGATGCCGCTTCATTCGTTCGGCGCTGAGCACACTGCGCTGGTCAAATGGCCCGCAAACGAAGTATTCCAGCCACATCAACACTTCGGCGGCGAAGAAATATTCGTCTTATCCGGCAGCTTCATTGATGAATATGGCAGTTACCCGAAATATCACTGGATTCGCAGCCCTCATTTAAGCCGACATCATCCCCGTGTCGATGATGAAACCGTAATCTGGGTAAAAACAGGGCATCTGCCGGTGATTAATGAATAATATCAATCAGCTAGCCAGAACAATTGATTTCGCAACATCCAGCAATACCAGTACGCCATCCAGCAAATCCTGTTGTTCGGTGAATTCGCGCGGGTTATGACTGACGCCATCGCGGCTCGGCACAAAAATCATTGCCGCTGGGCAGGTTCTTGCCATCATCTGGGCATCGTGCCCTGCTCCCGAAGTCATTCTTCGACAGGATAATTTTCGAGCCCTGGCGGCATTTTCAATTTTCACGACCAGATGCTGATCAAAAATTACCGGTTCGAATCGAGCCAGCCGGCGGGTTGATATTTCAACTGCATCCTGTTGGGCAAGCGCAATCAGATATTTTGATAACTGGTCTTCCGCTTTCTGGAGAAGCGATTCATCCGGATCGCGCAAATCGACTGTTAACTTCGCGCGCGATGGAATGACATTGATAACATTGGGAAAATACTCGATACATCCCACCGTCGCGACAGTACTCGGGCTGGGTTGCGCAATTTGCTCTCTCAGGAATGTGGCGATACGCGCTGCACTCAGTCCGGCGTCATGACGCAATCGCGTTGGAGTCGTACCCGCGTGATTTGCGACACCCTTGATCGTCACTTCCTGCCATGAAATTCCCTGCAGATTTTCAACTGCGCCAATGGAAATTGACTCGGCTTCGAGGATCGGACCCTGTTCGATATGTAATTCCAGATAACATACCGGTTGTATTTCGCCTGGGCGCATATCTCCGGCATATCCGATTCGTTGTAATTCTTCACCCAGAACACTGCCGTCGGTACCCCGGGTCCGCAGTGCCTGCTCCAGATCGAGACCTTTTGCATAAACCAGTGA
>QIJI01000442.1 GCA_003231795.1 Gammaproteobacteria bacterium | reverse complement strand
CGAGAAAATTCTGCTGCCCATGGGGCTAACTCCAGGATAGGTGTGGAAGGCTTGATACCATACAGTTTTTCGCCTGATCGTTAAACATAAGCTATGCTGCGAAAAACTCGCATAGCATGGACTATTTCAGGTGTTAATGTTGTACGGGCCTCCCAGAATCTGTCGGTAATGTTGTCGAGATCACCAGTCATGCTTTATTCCGGTCATTGTCACTGTGGCGCAGTTCAATTCACCGTTGAGGCTGCCGAAGATCTGGTATGCCAGGATTGCAACTGCTCGATCTGCCAAATGACTGGCTATCTTCACCTGATCGTTCCGAAAACTGCTTTTCGGCTCACCCGGGGCGAAGAGGCTTTGGCGATTTATACTTTTAATACCGGAGTCGCAAAGCACTACTTTTGTCGGTTTTGTGGTATCAAATCATTTTACGTTCCCCGGTCGAACCCGGATGGCTACGATATAAATATACGTTGTCTGGATCCGGTGCCAGAGAAATTAACCATCGAGGCATTTGACGGGCAGAATTGGGAGGAACACGCGCATGAGCTCCGGCATCTCAGTAAAGGAGCAAATGCGAATTGATTATCATTGGCGACTGGCCTGTTTGAACTGGCCGCCTGCAATCTGCACGGCCCTCCCATACCCCCTTTTTGGGGGTGTTTATAGCGGTGTAACCTCATTAAAATTGTCAGCTATGATGCAGCGTATCAAATTCACAGCACTGATCCTGATTCTGGCCGGTTTCTCCATGGTCGCAGAGGCCAGCCTCTCGACCTGGGATTTCAGGTGGGAGCGGAGCACCGGGTCGAACACCTACTCGGGCAACGGCATGTTTAGCTTCGGCGGTGCGGCAGGTAACCTTGTCACCCACGGTGGTTCGATGTTGACCGGTAATCTGAACGACGAATTGTTGGCATTCAGTTTCGAAGGGTTAGTGAACAATGTATCGATCGGCTCGACAAATGAGTTGCCGAGCCTGTTCAGTTTCTCCCCGGACGGTGAATTCATTCTGGCGCTTAGCGCCAACACCTCGGGTCAGGGTGCTGGAGTCGGTTGCTTTCTGAACCTGTGTGCTCTGTTCAACGACGGTGATCGGATTCGCAAGAGTGGTGGTAGCATTACTTTGACGCAGCGGGGACACGATGAATCCGGATCGCCGACCGGTTTGTCGGAACCGGGTCTGTTCGGTCTGACGATAATCGGCTTATTGCTCAGCTTGTGGTTCCGACGCCAGCGCAGCCGAGTTCGGGTCTAGCGTTTTTGCTGCTTGCGCGACGGCGTCAGGTGTACGCGACCTCTCTTGCCAACACGCCTTTCGTTTAATTCGATGACGATATCCTTGACGGCCCTGGTAACCGTCCGTTGTGAACCCTGACGATATCCGGTAATCGTATTGCGACCCTGAATAATCGTGTAACGAAACCAGTCTTTCCCGGAACCGCCATCCGGCGCGGTGGCCTTTTCGATGTTTTCGAGCTCATATTGTTCGGTAAGTGGTGCTCTGGGAGTTTCGGTCGTTTTGGCATTTGCTGCTGGCATATCATTAATTTCCTGAGTTCGTATCCGTATTTCGCCGCTCTATTGCCGGTAGCCTGGTGCAAACTAATGAAACCAGCCGACGCCGAGCAGGGTTATCGTTATTGGCGCCGCCGCCGATCGCGGGGTGCCTTAGCTGAAAAACAGGGCTGACTAGTATATCAGATTTAGTGAGCGCTCACAATGGATGCTGTTTTAAAACAGTCTTATCTGTGAGTC
>QIJI01000487.1 GCA_003231795.1 Gammaproteobacteria bacterium | reverse complement strand
ATCATAGTTTTTTCATCACCAATACGCTGCAACAGCAGTCCCGAAGCGGTGAAAGTCTGCTCATCGATGTAGAAAACTATCAATATAATCTGGACTTCGCGTTGCGTTTGGATGCCTGGGTATTTCAGACAAGCCTGCCATTTATCGCTAACCGTAGCGGCGAACTGGATGGATTGATCGACGACTGGCATGATTTTTTCGGGCTACCGGAGGGAAAGCGAACTGAGTTTCCACAGGAGCAGCTTCAAATCGAATATATCGTCGATGGCGAAACCAAATACTCTCAAAGCGATAGTAGCGATGGCATCGGTGATATCGCAGTTCAGGCCGGATATTTCCCGAGCGCACAAACCGGTTATTTTGTCGGGATCGAGTTACCAACCGGATCGGAATCTGACTTCAGCGGCAACGAGGCCGTCGATATCGCGTTATGGATGACGAACGAATGGGAAGTCGATCCGGAAATAACGACTTATGGCTTGCTCGGCATCAGTTTACCGGGTGATGGGGGAGCTCTCGAAGGGTTGCTTGAAGACTACATCTTGGTTGCGCAACTGGGGCTCGAGTATCGATTTGATGACGCCATCAAAGGGCTTGCGCAACTTGACTATCACTCGCAATCGGTTAGCAACAGCGATTTAAAAGCCTTCGGTAATTCGCTTCAATTACAACTGGGGTTATCTTTCGAAAACCTGATCGAGAACCATCGCCTGGATCTGTTTTTCTCTGAGGACATCCAGGTTAGATCGGCACCTGATATCAGTTTCGGCCTGCGCCTCGCGCAGGATTTTTAACCCGGTTCAGGCCAGCCGGGTAACTATTTGCGGATCATTTTCCAGCGTTCGATGCACCGGACATCTATCTGCAATTTCGAGCAATCGTTGGCGTTGCTCGTCGTTTAAGTCACCGACAAGCGTAATTTTTCGGGTAATTCGTTCAATTTTGTCGTTGCATTCAATACAATCCTCAGCATGCACGCGTTCGTGTTGCAATCGAATACTGACATCTTCCAGTGGCAGCTTTTTACGATTGGCATACATGCGTAAAGTCATCGAAGTACAGGCTCCGAGCGACATCAGCAATAAATCATAAGGGGTAGGACCAAGGTCTGATCCCCCGTATCCGGCCGGCTCGTCGGCGCGTAGAAAATGTCCCTGACTATGCATTCCCCGTAAAAACTTGTGATCCAGCTCAGATATTAATACTTCACCATCAACCAGTTCGGGCGCAGAAGTCAGGTGATCGCTGGTTTCGAGATCAAGATAGCGACTCGCCCATGTCGCAATGCTGGCAGCAACATACTCGGAATCAACCGCCTTGCTCAGCAAATGATCGGCCTGATCGAGCGAGATGAAACTTTTGGGGTGGCGTGCCGACTGGTAAATTCGTGCCGCCTCATCGATTGATACGAGCGAATCAACCGGAGAATGCATTACCAATAGTGCCGCATCGAGCTGCTGAATTTGATCGGTGCTGGAATAGCGTTCAATATCTTCGACAAATTGACTCTTGATCAGAAACTCGCGCCCGCCGAGCTTGACCTGCGCTTCACCCTGCTCACGAATGGTATCGGCACTTTGTTTGAACAAATGGGCAACGTGATGTGCTGTTGCGGGTGCCGCAATGGTCACTACCGCTTTAATCGAATCCAGTCGCGCCGCAGCACTCAGCACGGCGGCACCACCGAGACTATGTCCGATCAGTAATTCCGGCGCCCGATAGTGTTTGCCTAACGCCTCTGCGGCACTAACCAAATCATCGATAT
>QIJI01000411.1 GCA_003231795.1 Gammaproteobacteria bacterium | reverse complement strand
AGAATCCATCCTTGCCCTCCATCTCGATGCGCTGGCTAAAATCACCCGCAGCAGCGGCTGATACAATTTCCGAAATCTCGTTTTCTACTGCTATTTCAGCAGTTTGATTCTGCCATTCGAGCACGGTTCCGAGGCGTTCGCCGTCGTTGCTGAATACCGGGTTGGCAACCACGGTGAATGTGAATTCGCCTACTTCGATCTTGCTTTCATAAGTCGACTTCAATCCGCCCAGCATAGAGCGTTGATGCGCGGGATTCTTATGAAAGTTGTCAATGTTGGTACCCATCAGACTATCGGCATCGAACGAGGGCAACACCTGCTTTAATCCAGGCTCGGCTTCCTTCATCATCGCCTGTACCGAGTCGTTCATGTAAATAATATTCAGATCGAGGTCAACCATCATCACGTTGGTTTTGACATTATCAAGCGCGGTTTTGACGCGCACATTGACCGTAGCATTGCGCAGCGCTTCTTGTTTCGCCAGGTTGTCAGCTTTGCTCCGTAGCAACAGGTTGTCGCGCATTGCTATCATCGATGCCAGAACTCCGCCTGGCTTCGATCCTGCATGTACTATGTCAAACTCAAACTCACCGCCTGCTATTTTTTCTGCAATTTCCTGCACTTGCAATGGCTCTGCGCCCAATTGCACCAATATGCTGCGCGACAACAGGATCGAAATTGCGAGTCCGGCTACCGCAGCTATTATTAGTGTCATGATTAATGTTTGAATTGCAGTCTTTTCATAGTCGGCTACTTTTTGACTGGCCTGTAGAGTAAATTCACTAATGCTTGCGAGCATTTGCTTCAATTCAAGGGTCAGGTTTTCCTCTTCGGATGTGATTTGTTCAATGAGTTGCTCGATTTTATTATAATTTCCGCGCTCAATCGCGACAAATGCCTGTTTTGTATTTGTAACGAAACCGGCATATTCGTGTTCAACCTGCTGCAGGCTCTTTTCAAGCTGCTCGAACTGATTCAGTTCTTCGGCATTGCGAGCCATCTGAATAGCGATAGTTATCTTTTCTTCTGAGGAAATGATTTCCTCGGTAATGTTCTTGTCGAGCCTTTCAAAAGCTTTGATTTCATACTCATACTTTTTGCGGGTCGCCACACTGGATTGAAGTATCACTCCATAACGCAGGCTTCTTTCCAGGTGAATTGCCTGTTCGAGCTGATATTCGGTAATCATCGAAATGGCTCTAGTTATCGGAATGTCGTGACCAACAATCGATTCGAGTTCTGAACCGATTTTGTGCATCGCGTATATCGCGTAACCAGAGCTAGCCAGCATAAAAATTATCAGGCAGGCACTGGTTGCAAGTATTTTGGTGCGGGTCTTCAGGTTTTTGATGATCGACATCTTTCTCTCCTTGAGTTTCAATTGTTAACGACGGCCGGTGTATTGGGGTCATCGCCAATGCCTGCAATGGTCGACAGCTCGTCGATCGACAGCACGTGGCTGACATCGAGCAATACCATTAACTTATCGTCGACTTTGCCCATGCCTTCGATAAAATCCGCCCGAATTTTCGCGCCGAAGGTCGGCGGCGCCGCAATGTCAGACTCCGCCAATTCGATCACTTCGTTGACTATATCCACGACTATGCCGACTTCTACACTGTCTCCGTTAACATCGCGAATATCGATGATGATGATGCTGGTGCGCTTCCCGATATCACGCGGTTGATGCGCAAAACGCCGCGCCAGGTTAACCACCGGCACCACGTTACCGCGCAGGTTGATAACACCCGAGATGAAATCCGGCATCAACGGCACCACG
>QIJI01000053.1 GCA_003231795.1 Gammaproteobacteria bacterium | reverse complement strand
GCCCCACCAAAGATCGATGCCAGATGTCACGCTTATCAACGGACTGGTCATTCGTGCAAGAAGATCATCGGAAAGATAGGGACCTTCTAATCCGGAAGATGTCGACAACAGCCGTAGAAAGCTGTAGAGGTCTCTCGCCGTGATCACGAGGCTTGCTGCTGCGTTCTGGAAAGTAATTTTTTCGTGCTGGCGATCAGGATCTAAATGCGCGGCCGCGTTCAGCCAGTCCTGATGGGCCCATTCTGCTAGTGGTTTGTTCCATTCAGCTGCCAATGGTTCGACCGCCGACAGCACATTTCGAAGGCCTTGGTCACCCGAAACCCGTCCTTGTTCGTGACCAAAGGCAACTCGGTCACTAAGCGTGCTGTCCCATACGAACCGAGATTCACTCATACCACTTGGCTCGAACAAAATTGAATGCATGAACGCGTTCAACCCAAGGCCGGTAATGTGTTCTACGACCAATTGAAGCCAGAAATACCCTTCGCCGGAATAACGGAACAGGCCTGGATTTGAGACAACTGAAGTTCCGCCTTCTCCGCCGTCCTCTATCCAGTTGGGTAAACCGGAGCGATGGCTCAACACGTCTTCTGCAGTTACGTAGTTCAACAGCACATCGGCTGGAAAATATCCGGGTCTGAAATACTCGACCAAAGGTCGTTTCAGATCGATATCTCCTCGGACTGCGAGTAGAAGGACACCATAGGCGAATACGATTTTGCTGACGGATGCAGCCTGGAAAAGTGTTTTGTTATTTACGGGCGTCTTTTGGTCGACATCTTGGACACCCAAATGTAATTCTGTAATAGGTACATCATGATCGCCAAAAGCCAGACTAAGTCCTGGCGTCCCTGACACGGCCATGAGAATTTCCGCCCATTCTTCCAGAGGCATATCGGAATCATTTCGTACCTCTCCCGGTTTCGTTGGCAAAGAACATGCCGCAAGAGTCGCGAGCGCCGGTACCACCAGAACGGACCTTCGACTAATACGTGCTTTTTTCAATTTTTTCTCACAAACTAGTACGAACGGTCTGGCGGATTCTAAGAAACTTCAAGAAAAAACCAACGATTATCAGCCTGATTCAGGTCATCGGATAGGTTCTCGCGGCGAAGCTTGCACAGTGATTCCCCACTCTTGGAAATAACTTCTCAACCGCTTTGTCCAGAGCCTGAAGAGTATCGGCATGGGGCTATTGAATTCTCCCGAAAAATAGCATTGAAGTCAAAGTTTGGGATATTCGAATCGATAAATTACGCGCTACAAAGAGAGTAACTTCATTCGCTTTAATACCCAACGATAACCCCAATTTGAGTCGCTATTGTATGAGTGACTCTATCTCATAGTTTGCTATTTGGGCGGTTATTGATAATCAAGATGATATTTAACCTGATTTTAGTTGCCGTATTTCATGGAATAAGTTTTGCGGGTAATTCGTAAAAACCCCATCAGCTCCGATTTTTCGCGGCCACCCTCTCACTAAGTATCGATAAGGTGGCTTCTCGCTACAGATCCCTGCACTTTTTCGTACAAAATCGGACCTCTCATCATCAAATAATGTTTCGATCGGCCATTTCAGACGCGTCCGCGATATCAGGTTAAATCCCCATCAGCTCGGCTATTCGTCCGACGCGAACGGGTTGGATGTCACTTCGGGGTTCCGTAACGTCAGCGCCCCTATCGACTTCGAAGTCACAGGCACCATAATTCCGAACCTCACCACCAATTAAATCGAAAATAAGGTTACTGCGGTCTGCATTGAGCTCGCCGACGCTCGGAATCAGATTGACC
>QIJI01000156.1 GCA_003231795.1 Gammaproteobacteria bacterium | reverse complement strand
AACCCAGACTGCGATACCGCACAATATTAGTAGAAACAATATTCCCATATCCCACCATCTCATCTATGACGCTGAGATAACACCATCCTGAAAGTGCAGAGAATTACTCATATCAAGTGCAAAGAAGTAGGCGAACCCTCCGAGTACAATCATTGCTGCTATTCGTTGCCACATAGCTCAGCCCGCCACCTAACAGCCCGATTCAGAGGAAGCCGTTGTTTTCTGCTTTTGTTTTCTGACCATAACTCCTTTTTTAGACTCAATGTTCCATGGAGTCAACAGCTTACTAATTCTCATGTTTTTTCGAGCCAAGAGAAACGGGGAACCACCAAAGCGAGCTTCTTTATTTGTCAGTGGAAATGTCAGCGATGATTCTGGATATATCTTTGTAAAGTCACAATAAATGTCGGTGGTTTCTACCGTGCCCATTTTTCATGATATTGAGGGATTTTTGATTTTTGTACCGTTCACTCTCATCCCGTACCTAAAGAACCATGATAATTGACGATATCCCGACACCAATTAGTCGAATACAACCTCGTTTCGTCGATCGATTGCGTGCATGCATACGTAACCGAAAATTATCGTTTTCAACCGAAAGGACGTATGTTCACTGGATTAAATCATTTCTCCGCTTCAATCGGATGCGCCACCCTGATGACCTTGGTGCGAAGGAAGTGGACGATTATCTGACCTGGTTAGCAGTGGAACGACAAGTTTCGCCCGGTACACAGGCGATAGCACTTAACGCACTTGTATTCCTGTTTCACAAGTTTCTGGGACATGACCTGGGCCAGTTGGCGTTTACCCGCTCTAAACCAAAGCGTCGATTGCCGCAGGTATTACACCACCGCGAAGCCATGAAAATTATTGGCCTCATGAGCGGACAAACGAAACTGATAGTTCAGATATTATATGGCGCTGGCTTGCGTCAGGCGGAATGCTGCTCGTTGCGCGTCAAGGATGTCGATTTCTCGATGAATGAACTAATCGTCAGAAGTGGTAAGGGAAATCGAGACCGACGAACAATATTACCTCAATCGTTACTGCCAGACCTTCGTCTCCAGATCGAAAAGGTCAGGCTTCTGCATGAAAAGGATTTACCGCGTGGATTTGGTGATGTTTACCTCCCCGGTGCATTAGGGAGAAAATATCCAAGCAGGGCACGGGAATTTGGATGGCAGTATCTATTTCCATCGAAAACGATCGGTATCGACCCGCGAACCGGCCAAGCCAGGCGACATCATATCCACCCAACGACAATACGAAAAGCGTTACGTCGGGCGCTGCAGAAAAGCGGCATAATCAAACCCGTAACCTGCCATACTTTTCGGCACAGCTTTGCGACAAGATTACTGGAAAAGGGCTATGACCTGCGTACGATTCAGGAGTTGCTCGGTCATTCCGATATCGCGACGACTGAAATTTATACTCACGTGCTTAACAAGGGTGGACGCGGTGTCATCAGTCCGATCGATGACTAACGCGATCGCGGCTGGAAGCCGCTCCTACGGATCACTGCAATAGGGCAAGTCAATGCCCGGTGTACGGGTTACATGCCGACGAGCGGCGCCACGGAACTGAGAACATCCACAACTCTTTCCTGGTCACCCGGTTTAACCACTCCGAGAATGCATTCGGCCAGCAAGCCGACCCAGATCGTGAGTACGAACGGGCGACACTTATTCAGACTGGCAATCATGGACGTATTGATTTCGTCGCTGACTTCATCCTTGCGCAGCTTGCCGATACCGATCGCGTAGTCCGGAATAAACTTGCGAATCATCAGACCGCAGAA
>QIJI01000064.1 GCA_003231795.1 Gammaproteobacteria bacterium | reverse complement strand
CGATTGGCACCAGTTATCAAAATACAAAGGTTAGTCATTTTTCTCCCCAGGAAAATTAGGCTTCGAAGCACTCTATAGTGATTGCCATAGCGGGGCAATTTAACCGATCAACTGATAGCTAAAGACTGATCATTGAGACCCGAATCATCCCTGCAATTGCGAAATAAACGGTTTCACTGCAGCGACGCCGTCTCGCCCTACTACGCGAATGGTCTCAGAGCCGACAACGGCAATATCGGCCTTACCCTGGATGAATTCAACATCTGCACGCGACTTCACCCCGAAACCAAGCGCCAGTGGTAGCGAAGTGGCCTCACGACAGCGCTTGAGGTAATCACCCAGTTCATCTGAAAATGCAGTGTCTTTACCGGTCACCCCTTTACGTGCCACGGTATAGATGAAACCCGAGCTCTTGTCGCCTAACAGGCGCAGGCGTTCATCCGTGCTGTTCGGGGTGAAGATATGAATCGGTGACAACTGGTGACGTTGCATCGCGGCGAGATAGTCTCCCCCTTCTTCAGGGGGTAAATCCGGGATGATCGAACCGCGGATTCCAATATCAGCCATGCGCGCAACAAATGCATCAACACCATTGCGAAACAGGATGTTGTAGTAGGTCATGAACAGGAATGGAATGTCGAAGCTTGCGCTGATTTTCTCGGCTAGCTGCAGACTTTTCTCAACCCGCGCACCCGCTGCGAGCGCATCCGAATTTGCCTTTAAAATGACCGGGCCATCCGCCATCGGTTCGGAGAAAGGAATCTGGAGTTCCATCAGATCAACCCCGGCCTCGACCATCGATTCGACCATTCTCAACGAATCGTCAAAGCTCGGGTATCCAAGTACGATATGCGTCATCAACAACAGTTCTTTTTGCTCACGCCGGGAGCGGATATAAGCCTCAAGCATTTTGGTACTCCTTTGCCTTGGCAATGATAAATGCCTCCCACTTCGGGTCTTTCAGCGCATCGGCAACGGTGAAAATATCTTTGTCCGCGCGCCCTGACTGGTTGATGATGATGGCGTCGTCCGGGTCCATCTCACCAACCTCCTTGAAGGCCTGGGCGAAAGCATGGGAAGATTCAAGTGCCGGAATCAACCCCTCTCGTTGCACCGTAAGACTCATCGCATCGATGACTTCCTGATCAGTTGCAGCCTCAAACCGCACACGACCACTTTCGTGCAGGCTCGATAAAATCGGCGACACACCAACATAATCGAGGCCCGCAGAAACACTGTGAGTTTCCTGCATCTGACCATCGTCATCCTGCAGAAAGTAGGTTTTGTAACCCTGCGCAACACCAATCGACGCGTCATCGTAGGCCAGCCTCGAAGCATGTTCGCCGGTACCCTTGCCGCGACCGCCGGCTTCAACACCGACCAGTTCGACTTCAGGATCATCGAAGAAACCACTGAACAGGCCCATCGCATTGGATCCACCACCGACGCAGGCATAAGCGCGTCGGGGTAACTTGCCCGTCTCACTCAACATCTGCTCACGCGCTTCGGTGCCGATGATGGACTGAAACCAGCTCACCATTTCAGGAAATGGATGGGGACCACAGGCCGTGCCCAGCACGTAATGGGTATTATCCATATTCGTTACCCAGTCGCGGAAAGCTTCATTGATCGCATCCTTCAGAATTCGACTGCCATCGCAAACCGGTATCACTTCGGCGCCCAAACGTTCCATCCAGAACACATTCGGACGCTGGCGTTCGACGTCGACTTCACCCATGTAAATAGTACAGTCAAAGCCAAATTTTGCCGCCATGGTGGCGGTTGCAACGCCGTGCTGCCCGGCACCG
>QIJI01000011.1 GCA_003231795.1 Gammaproteobacteria bacterium | reverse complement strand
CACGCCGAACAGGGTGAAATCAAATTCGAGTACGAATCGCGGCTCTACCTCGGGCCGATAGCCAGATGAAAGTAGCCCTGTGCCAACTCGACACAGCAAGCAGACTTTTCCGCGACAGATCAGCAAATAACATCCTGGTAGTCGTGCGGAAAAGTGATTTTAGCCAAACAGTGCTGAATTCAAATCGCGGCAGAATCCGGTATTATGCGCTTACTGGAGGAGAGTCATTATGAGAATTAATTCAAAAAACCTGCTGGTCTATTTTCTGCTTGTTCTGGCCGGTTCTGCGGTCGGATTTCTGGTGGGCGGATATACCGGCACCGAGTTCGGTATCTCTGTTATCACCAACAGCAGCTTGAACAAGGACGCGCAGGATGTACAAACCCACGTCGGGGTTTTACGTTCCTTGCGCAAAGGTGAAACCAACGCGGCCATCGAGCAGATTGAATTCTATATCGACGATGCACTGGTTATCTTCGACCCGAACGAGCCCTACCCCGGACTCGACCAGCGCACCATCGACCAGGTAAATGCTGCAATTAAAACGGCCTACGACTATCGCCAGGAATTTCCGCGCCAGTCGAGTCGCTCGCGTATCGATGAAATGGTTATTAACCTGTTCAAAAAGCATAATCTGGAGGAGCAATGAGCCCACAGGAAATCGCTACCGGTGGCTGTCATTGTGGCGCAGTGCGCTACCAGGTAACCGGACCGCTGCGCGACATTGTCCACTGCTATTGCAGCGAATGTCAGCGCCTGAATGGTAATTTCGGCTCCCACTCGAAAGCGCGCAGCGACCAGATCGAATTAATGGAAGATCGCGGACTTACCTGGTATGCCATCAGCGAAAATGCCCGCCGTGGCTTTTGCAAACTATGTGGAAGCAGCCTGTTCTGGGAGGCAGGTGGGCAGCCCTGGAGTGGCATTATCGTCGGCTCGTTGGACGACAGCAGTGAACTGAAATCTCTGGGACATATTTTTGTCGACGAAAAGGCCGGCTACTACGAAATCACTGATAATCTGCCGCAGTTTAAACAATCGTCCGCTGGTAAACTGCCAGGCGATTTCATCTGAATCAACAGGAGTTCTCTATGCCGACCCGATTCCAGCAAATGCTTGGCCTGAAGCATCCCATAATCCAGGCTCCGATGGCAGGTGTTCAACGTAGTTCGCTTGCGATCGCCGTATCAAACACGGGTGCGCTGGGCACACTCCCCTGCGCAACCTTAAATCCAGATGAAATGAAGCAGGAGTTGACCCTGATCCGCGCAAGTTGCGACAAGCCTTACAACGTCAATTTCTTTTGCCATCAGCCACCGACCGCGGATGTGCAGCGCGAAGCGGCATGGCGAAACACCCTGGCACCCTACTACCTGGAACATGGTATCGATCCGGAATCAATTCCGGCACCCGTTGCCGAAGACGGACCCTTCGATTCCGAGAAACTGGATGTATTGCGAGAATTTAAACCTGCCGTGGTCAGCTTTCATTTCGGTTTACCCTCCGCTGATCTGCTTACCGCTGTCCGAGAGATGGGTTCAATCATATTGTGCAGCGCCACCATAGTAGAGGAGGCAATCTGGCTAGAGTCACAAGGCGTTGACGCAATCATTGCTCAGGGAGTCGAAGCCGGTGGACATCGTGGCATGTTTCTAACTGACGACATCACCAGCCAGGTCGGAATATTTTCACTATTGCCCCAGATTGTAGCTGCGGTCGAAGTTCCGGTAATTGCCGCCGGTGGCATTGCCAGTCGCGACGGCATTGCAGCCGCGCTTGCGCTTGGAGCATCGGCTGCACAAATCGGCACCGC
>QIJI01000029.1 GCA_003231795.1 Gammaproteobacteria bacterium | reverse complement strand
TCACAGCCGTGAAAAAATGCTAACCCAGGTCGAGCAGATTTGCAAACAGGGTAGCGTCACATCGGTGAGTGGTCATACCCTGGAATTGAAACCCGATACCTTATGCGTGCATGGAGATAACGAAGAAGGCGTTGCAGCCATCATCGAAATTCGCAGTATCATCCTAGGGAGTCTCTGATCAATTCATGAATGAACGTGTTGTGTCCAAAATGATCAATTTCTGCGTTGTGAAACTTAGCAATAGCCCTGCTATTACTTACGTTTCACGCCTTGAATTTGATAATTTTGAATCACAACCCGAATCATCCAGAATTAATCAGAGGCTCCCTGGCTAAAAACAGATTATGAAAATCGAGATCGCCGGGCAAAACGCGTTCATCGTCTACTTTGGCGAAAAAGCCAGTCCCCAGGTATCCGCCCAGATCCAGGCGGCGGTGGCAAATATTTACGCCAGCATGGCTGATTGCATTATCGATCTGGTGCCATCCTATGCTTCGTTGCTGGTCATCTTTGATATCGAAAGTAGCGACCATTTCGAAGTCAGGCTAAAACTGCAACAGGCCTTGAAAAACCTGCAGCAAGTGGACGCTTCATCGGGCGATTTGCTGACCCTGCCGGTTTATTACGCTCTGGAATCGGGCCCCGACCTCGAAATTATCGCCGAACGCGGCAACATCAGTGTCGAAGATGTTATCGAAATACACCAGCAACAGGAATATCGCGTTTACGCTATCGGATTCGCGCCCGGATTCGCCTACCTCGGCGAAGTGGACGAGCGAATTGCCGCACCACGTCTGGCAACACCCCGGCAGAAGGTAGCGCGAGGAGCTGTCGCCATTGCCGATCGCCAAACCGCTGTCTATCCCGCAGTTTCACCCGGAGGCTGGAACCTGATCGGTTTGTGCCCTACCCGCATGTTTGATCCGGACAGACAACCCAGCATGCCGGTCAAGGTCGGTGACCGAATTCGATTTAGCGCAATTTCCCGTGATGAGTTCCTCGCCCAGGGAGGTGAATTGTGAGCGGGCTTGTGGTCAAACAGCCGGGGTTGCTCAGTCTGCTACAGGATCGTGGACGTTACGGTGCACACAATCTCGGCCTGACTACCGGTGGTCCACTCGATTTCAACGCGTTTGACTGGGCTAACCGGATGCTCGGTAACGAGTCTAATGCCACCTGCATCGAAATCAGTTTTGGCGGGCTCGTAGTCGAGTCACAAGTCGATAGCAGCATTGTCATCACCGGTGCCACCGCCGCGTGCAAACTCAATCAGCAGAATCTCGCACAGTGGCAGACTGCCGACATTAAACCGGGAGATCAAATCGAAGTCGGATTTACCAGTGCCGGTACTCGTGGTTACCTCGCCATTCACGGCGGGTTTCAGATTGAAGCAAGCTTCGGTAGCAGCTCAACCGTGGTGCGTGAAAAAATAGGAGGTTTGCGCGGTGACAAACTGCAGGCGGACGATTTGCTGGCCTGTAACGCGACCAGAATCGACCGTCACTGCCGCCTGTCCGAATCCGAACGCCCCCAATATGGTGACGGCGCCAGCTTGAGGGTTGTAGCGGGATACCAGCAGGCCGCCTTTAGTCCTGCCCAGCAATGGCGCTTTTTCAACAGCGACTATATTGTCAGCGAGCGCTGCGATCGCATGGGATTTCGGCTCGAAGGAGAATCGGTACAATCGGATATGACAGGCATGTTATCAGAGGGGATTTGCCATGGTGCGATTCAAATTCCAGCCGATGGCCAACCCATTGTATTGATGAACGATCGCCAGACGATCGGCGGCTATCCCAAAATAGGATCGGTTATCCC
>QIJI01000504.1 GCA_003231795.1 Gammaproteobacteria bacterium | reverse complement strand
GACCACACTCTATCAGAATTTCAATGCCTTGCTGTTGCATTAACTGCACGCTGGCGACCCATTTAACCGGCTGGTAGAGCTGAAGTTGCAGGCGTTCTCTGATTTCATCGATTGACTCGGCCACGCTGGCATTTTGATTATGCACCACCGCAACCTGCGGCATTTGCAAGTCGATGCTTTCGAGTTCAACGGCGAGTTGACGCGCTGCATCTTTCATCAATGAGCAGTGCGACGGAACACTGACCGGCAAAGGTAACGCACGTTTAGCACCGAGTTTTTTAGCATTTGTCATGGCGGCCTCGACGGAGTCGGTATCGCCGGCAATTACTACCTGTCCGGGAGCGTTGAAGTTTACTGCTTCGACGACTCCGAAGGGCACCTGCGAACAGGCTTTGATCACAATGTCGTCTTCGAGTCCGATAATTGCTGCCATCGCAGCTTCGCCTGCCGCTACTGCCAGTTGCATCAACTGACCCCGGTGTGATACCAGCTTGACGGCGGGCGCAAGATCCAGGCTTTTTGCGCAAACCAGCGCGCTATACTCACCCAGGCTATGACCGGCCATCATCGACGCGTCAGGCATTCCGACTTCACCACAGATACGCCAACTGGCTACACCTGAACATAACATCGCTGGTTGAGTGACTTCAGTTTGATTCAGAGCGGAATCGGGCCCTTTGCTGACCAGATTCCAGAGATCATAACCCAGTATATCGGAAGCTTCGGTGAACACGTCGCTGACAATCGACTGGTAGTCTTCCCAGTCAGCCATCATGCCGACCGCTTGCGAACCCTGATCGGGGAATACATACGCGATTTGGGTCATTGATTAGATCAGGGAATAAAAAATCGATAGTACCACAGGGCGATTTGCTGCGTTACTGACGCCAGCCTGCAATCGTTACAACCACTTTAAGGGGGTGCTTCAGGCTTGTTGCTATACCGCTTGAATCGTGGATAATGTCGCGACTTTAAACACTGAGTGTACAAATGCCAAAAGGCGATCATATCGAAATGCGGGGCGTGGTCAAAGATACATTGCCCAACACCATGTTCCGTGTCGAGTTAGAAAATGGGCATGTGGTAACTGCCCACATTTCAGGAAAAATGCGTAAACACTATATTCGTATTTTGACTGGGGATACGGTTACGGTTGAATTAACACCCTACGATCTATCCAAGGGCAGAATCACCTTTCGTGACCGATAGAAATGGTCAGTTAGCCCCGGTTAATTGACTAACTCACCCGGGCGTCTTCTTTCCGATTGAGTGATTTAATTATCTGGCAGCTCAGCTTGTCATTTTTGACACCGATTTTTACCCTGCCTCCATTGGTTAATTCGCCAAACAACAGTTCATTCGCGAGTACCTGCTTGATTTCGTCCTGAATCACTCTGGCCATGGGGCGAGCGCCCATTTTGATATCATAGCCTTTATCTGCTAACCAGCGTCGCGCTGCGTCACTGATGGTCATGCTGACTTTCTTGGCTTCAAGCTGCGATTCTAGTTCAATCAGAAACTTGTCGACCACGTTCAAAATGACATTGTTATCCAGTGGTTTAAACTGAATGGTCGCATCGAGCCGGTTCCTGAATTCCGGGGTAAAAATCTTCTTAATTGCTTCTCCGGCATCAAGCGTGTGATCCTGAAACGTGAATCCCATCGAAGCACGACTCATCTGCTCTGCGCCGGCATTGGTAGTCATTACCAGAATGGTATTTCGAAAATCAGCCTTACGGCCGTTACTGTCGGTTAAGGTACCGTTGTCCATAACCTGCAGTAACAGATTAAACACATCGGGATGCGCTTTTTCAACTTCGTC
>QIJI01000279.1 GCA_003231795.1 Gammaproteobacteria bacterium | reverse complement strand
TATCTGCAGCTTTGGGTAAAAGTACGCGAAGACTGGGCCGATAACGAAAAATCGCTGGCCGCGTTTGGATATTCTGATGCAGGCCCGGATTACTGACCAGACCGCTTTTATCATGCGCCGTCGTGACTGGCGCAATACCAGTCTGATTGTAGATCTGTTTACGCTCGATTACGGCTGTGTCAGTGCGCTCGCTAAAGGAGCCCGGCAGTCGGTGGCTAAATCCGGGTATCAGCCTTTTGTGCCTTTACAGGTCAGTTGGACCGGGCATCGGGAGCTAAAAACCCTGACCTCGGTAGACTCTTTTAATTTGCCCGTAGACGAGCACAACTATCTGGCATTGTTGTACATCAACGAACTCATCATCAGTTTTGTGCCGCGTGGTGAAGCGAACCCAGCGATATTCCATGCCTATCTGGAACTATTGCATCTGGCTGAAAACCAACTGGATCCGGCCAGCCTGCGTCGATTCGAACTCGAACTGATATCTAAACTGGGTTACTTCCCTGATATATCGCTTGATGCTGAATCTTCTGAACCCATTGGGGCGGAGGTTTATTACCAGTTTGTGATTGGTAGCGGTTTTATTAGCTGCGAAGAATCAGCGGTTGATTCGGTCAAGGGAGGGGTCATTATTGACTGGATCGAGCAACGCTACCAACAGGACAATGTCGCTCGACTGGCAAAATCGGTGCTACGCAGCACAATTGACTTTAACTTGCATGGAAAAACGCTAAAATCCCGCGATGTATCACGAGAAATAATGAGGCGCAAATGACTGGTCCAATTACCCTGGGCGTGAATATCGATCATGTAGCAACCCAGCGTCTGGAGCGATCAATTCGAGATATAAAACGGCTGATGATGGATGCCAGGGCCCAGGGATCATGATCGTCGGTATTGGTGTCGATATCGCTGAAACTGCCAGAATCGAGCGCCTGGCGGCCGAGTATGGTGAGCGTTTTGCGCGTCGTATTCTTACTCGGGATGAACTGAAAGAATTCGAACGCCGTCGGCATAGCGGGAGTTTTCTGGCAACCCGATTTGCAGCCAAGGAAGCAGTAGCCAAAGCGCTAGGAACCGGTATTGGAAAAGAATTCGGATTTCACTCTATTCAAATCGAAAATGATGCAGCCGGCAAGCCCCGATTGAAATTCCTCGGTGAAGCAGTCAAACTAATATCTAATCGCAACATCAAAAATTCGTTGATTTCATTATCCGACGAAAAACACTATGTCGTCGCGATGGTAGTGCTCGAGTCCTGAGCCGGTTCACTAGCCCGTCATCTGTTCCAGGTATCGATCTACCTCCTGCTTGACCATACTGAGTTCCTCGTCCAGCGCCCGCACTGCCTTGTCCATTTTCAGGTTACTGTCACGCGAAAGGCGTTGCTGGAAGGATAAAACCTTATGTCGCAATCTCGGTAGGCTCGCATAGCAGGTAATGCCGTTGAGTTTATGCGCAATTGTGGCCAGTTTATCTTGCTCTCCTGCCTGTAGAGCATTTCTCAGTTGCTCCTGATGATCGGGAATATCGCGCTGCAATATTTCAAATATTTGTTTCAACAAGCTGGCGTTATCTGCAGACAATGCCAATGATCGTTGATAGTCAACCGAGCAATCTTGTGATTCTTTGACCTCGTCGACATCCGAAGATGGCATTTTTCGTTGCGGTTTTCCATCTACCAGGGCGCGAAACTTGTCTTCATCAATCGGTTTACTCAAAAAGTAGTCAAATCCCAATTCCAGTAGACGATCGGCCTCATCCTGCATAATGTTGGCGGTTAACGCGACAATCGGGCTCATATCCTGAGGATTATGTTCTCGCATCATCTTTAACAGACTGGCACCATCGATATCGGGCATCTGAATATCCAGAA
>QIJI01000022.1 GCA_003231795.1 Gammaproteobacteria bacterium | reverse complement strand
ACTGGTAGTGATTCGCTTTCGGCAGTACAAACAGCCTGAAACCGGTATGAGGAGACTGACATGATTGCAATTAGACCTGCTGCAGAGCGCGGCGCCGTTAACCTGGGCTGGCTCGATAGCAAACACTCATTTTCGTTTGGCGATTATCATGATCCGGCGCACATGGGATTCGCCAGTTTGCGAGTGATCAACGAGGACTGGATCGAGCCCGGGCAGGGCTTTGGCACGCACTCGCACCGCGATATGGAAATCATTACCTACATCATTAAAGGCGCGCTTGAGCACAAGGACAGTATGGGCAATGGCGCAGTGATGAAACACGGTGACGTGCAACATATGACGGCCGGCAGCGGAATCACGCACAGTGAATTCAATCACTCCAGCGAGGAGTTGGTGCACCTGTTACAAATCTGGATTTTGCCAGCGGAGAAGGGGCTTACACCCGGTTACGAAGAAAAGACATTCACCGACGCTGACAAAACAAATCAGCTGCGACTGATCGTATCGCCAGATGGAAGAGATGATTCCTTGCTCGTCAACCAGGACGTAAGCCTGTATGCATCGATCCTGCAACAGGATGCTGTGCTGACGCATAAATTTGTTGCGGGCCACAGCGGTTGGATACAAGTCGTGCGCGGCGCAGTGGATGTCGATGGCCAAACACTCAATGGTGGAGATGGAGCTGCGGTAGAACAGGCCGATTCGCTGCAGATCAGGGCAAATACTGATGCCGAGTTCTTACTGTTCGATTTTGCTTGAGATGTTCAGGCAGCCGCGATTCGCAATGAGCACCGTATAACTTGCTTCTGGATTTTAAGTTGATACTTTTAATCTCAAAGGGTAACAATTAGCCCGCATTCCTGAGCTCTTCCCGCAACACCCGGCGCAGTACCTCTTCGAGCGGTTCATCCGTGTTCGCTATATATTCTCGTAAAGCGTGATTCATCAAGGTTTGGTAGTTGCCGCCGCCAGCCTGGTGAACCTGTGTTTTGAACCATTGCACTACATCGTTATCAAGGCG
The DNA here is from genome assembly GCA_003231795.1 of Gammaproteobacteria bacterium. Taxonomy (GTDB): domain Bacteria; phylum Pseudomonadota; class Gammaproteobacteria. Next base: position 857 of record QIJI01000022.1, on the reverse strand, counting down.
AATCGTAATTCTCGTTTTGCCTTTCGGCCCGGTGACGATCGGGCCGCGTTTTCCTTGCGAAAAATCGTAATCATCTTTCATCGGTTCACCTGGTAGCGGCGTCGCTCACCGGACGAAGCCTTTCGGGAGGAGATAATTCGGATCGAATCTGCGCGATAGGCAAAACAAGTGACGAGAACGCGTATGTACGATTGTACACCAACAGAGCCTCGGCGAAGTAATGCTGAGATCAAATAGTTCAGGTCAGGCGGCGATCAATCAATTCCAGTTTCCGCTGAGTTTGTGGAGATTCTCCATAGCCTTAATCGGCGAGTTTCTTTAGTTTATTAATAACAAAGGATTACACGATCTTTATATAGTGATATCTAATCAATGTTTCCGCGCTAACATGGGCAGGCTCGCGGAGTCCTGACTATGCTGAGGCTCGCATGATCTGAAAAGGAAGATTAATGAAGCAGGTTATTTTCGACACGGATATCGGCATTGATGATGCCATGGCTCTGCTGTTTCTGCACTTTTCGCCCGACGTGGAATTGCGCGGCATTGTTACCGGGTTTGGCAATGCCAGCGTTGAAAATACGACGCGGAACGCGCTTTTCCTGAAGGAGCAATTTGCGATCGACGCGCCCGTGTTTCGTGGCGCGTCGGGACCGGTGGGAGAGCGACTGGGCGAAGGCTATCCGGATTTTGTGCACGGCAGTAACGGTCTCGGGGATATTGAGTTTACCGATCCGCGTATTAAGGCTGAGTCGGTTAGTGGTGCGCAAGGGATTGTCGACCTGGTAACAAGCCAGCCAAGCGAGATATCCATCGTTGCGGTTGGCAGAATGAGCAACCTCGCATGCGCCATGGAAATT
>QIJI01000195.1 GCA_003231795.1 Gammaproteobacteria bacterium | reverse complement strand
CTGGATGACGATGGGATAACTCATAAACAACAGGTAATCGAGCAAGCACTGGCAAAACACAGCACCGAAACTCAGAGTAGTTTGACCCGCTTACAGTTTTTTGGCGGGGTGGAAATTGTTGCCTTAGTCGGTGCCTACATTCGCTGTGCACAGTTGGGTATTCCGGTACTGGTCGATGGTTTTATTACCACTGTCGCCGCGTTGTACGCACAGTCGATTAATTTTAATGTGTCGGACTGGTTTATCTACGCACATCAGTCGCAGGAACCGGGTCACCAACATGTGTTAGCGGCGTTAAAGGCACGCGCGATACTGGATTTGGGTATGCGGCTGGGCGAAGGTAGCGGCGCGGCGATGGCGGTCTCGATTATAAGAAATGCGATTGCCTTGCATAACAACATGGCGACCTTTGAGCAGGCCGGGGTGGCCGTTAAAAAAGCGGCAACCGACGCCGCATGATTGCTATATGATCACGACGGTTGATTTAATTCGTCATGGTGAACCTGTTGGTGGCCGAAAATACCGGGGTCAGCAGGACGATCCCTTAAGTGACAAAGGCTGGCAACAAATGCGCGAGGCCGTCGCCGATCACTGTCCCTGGGATATTATTATCAGCTCGCCGTTATCACGTTGCGCCGAGTTTGCGAACGAATTATGCGATCGTCATCAGCGTGTTCTAAAATTGGAACCGAAATTCAAAGAGATTGGATTTGGTGACTGGGAAGGTAAGACCGCTGCAGAGATTCAGGCCGAGACGCCGGGTGCGCTTGAATCCTTCTGGCGTGACCCGGTCAATGAAAAGCCACCTGGCGCGGAGCCACTGGTTGATTTTCAGAAACGTATAGAATCGGCCTGGACTGAATTACTGGAACAGCATCAGGGCCAAAAAATACTGGTGGTTTGTCATGCTGGCGTGATTCGCATGTCGATGCAATATATCCTTGGTATGCCAATTGAACACGTGTTTCGAATTAATGTAAGCAATGCCAGCATCACGCGTATGCAAATTGATCATGACAGTGCGAAAAATTATCCTCAGTTGATATTTCATCACGGTCAGCTGTGATGTCCCGCTGGAAACAATATGGTTGGTCATTGATTAGTGCTGTCCGGTTTTTAACGATCTTCCCTGTTCCAGCTGGCTGGCCAAAAGAGCAGGATGCTCAGACAATTCAGTCGGGTTCGATATTATTTTATCCTTTGGTGGGGCTATTGATTGGCCTTGTCCTGTTCGGGGTTAATTTAACGCTGCAGGTTTTTTCGGCCGAGCTGACGGCGGTATTTTTATTAACGACCTGGGTTATTATTACCGGCGCATTGCATCTGGACGGGCTGGCCGACAGTGCCGACGCCTGGTTAGGCGGGCATGGTAACAAAGAAAAAACGCTAGTCATTTTGCAGGATACTCATTCCGGCGTGGCGGCTATTGTCGCCGTGGTGCTGGTGTTACTGTTTAAGTTAATCTTGCTCGCCGAGTTGAATACTAATTTAATCATTGCGTTGATATTGACGCCGGTGATATCCCGGACCGCCGTAATCGGTTTACTGGTGAGCACTTCTTATGTACGAGAAAACGGCATCGCTTCGACGATTATGTCATCACTGCCGGTAAAGTCGATCTGGATTTCTGTGTTTTTCATCGCCGCGCTGATAATTGTCTGGTTTAGGTGGCATGGCATCTTGATTGTAATATCTGTCGGCGTAGCAGTGATGTTATTTCGGTATATGATTTATCGTCGCATCGGGGGAACGACAGGTGATACGGCGGGGGCGCTCCGATCGAGGTCAGTCCGAGCCCAGCGAGCCGATGGAGTGCATCGACGAGTTGGTCTTCACCCACCCGTCCCCCACGTTGAAGGGCTCCCGATATCAGGCCGACGGC
>QIJI01000298.1 GCA_003231795.1 Gammaproteobacteria bacterium | reverse complement strand
CGATTGGGGGTTTGGTCGACCAGTCGGGAGTAGGCCAGTCGGGCCAGTACCTTGCGTATCAAGCCACGTTTGACACCGAACAGACTGGCGAGCTGAACCTCCTTGAGTTTGGTTCCCGGCGGAAGTCGATGGTCCAGTACGGCCTGTTCTATTTCGCGCAGCACATCCTCTTCACTGAATCGGGTTGTCGGAGTCTTCTCGATATCTACGGACATGGATAGCGTTATTGCTCTTGTAAAGTGGGTAGGAGTCTAACACGTTAGTAAAATTGTTAACAATAACTTATTAAAGTGTTGACAATATTTATAATAAATGCGACTTTACCGGATCGGCTAAGAGGGGAGTTGATCATGGGGAGGTTAACAACACACGTTTTAGATACCGCGCAGGGTTGTCCTGCAAGCGGTGTTCCGGTTTCGCTATACCGGGTTTCCCCCGAGCGCCAACTGATCTGTGAAGCAAAAACCAATGCTGACGGCCGCCTCGATTCCCCCATTCTTGAAGATGATTCCTTTACCCCGGGAACCTATGAGCTGATTTTCAGTGTCGGTGGGTATTTCCGTGACAGCCAACCTGACTTGCCGGATCCGGCCTTTGTGGATGAAGTCGTTTTACGCTTCGGCATTGCCAACAGTGAACAGCACTATCATGTGCCCCTGCTGGTGTCCCCGTGGAGTTACTCGACTTATCGAGGCAGTTGATGAGTTCACTACGGTTCCTGTTGGATGGCAACCTGGTCGAAATCGACAAGGTCGATCCGACGCGCACCGTTTTACAATATCTACGCGAGGATTTGCTTCGAGTCGGCAGCAAAGAAGGTTGTGCCGAGGGTGATTGCGGAGCCTGTACCGTGGTTCTGGCGGAGCTGGTCGACGAGGGTTTGCGTTATCGCGCAGTCAATGCCTGTATCCAGTTTTTACCCACACTCGATGGAAAAGCATTGTTTACCGTGGAATCGTTGCAGTCCGGGAATGGTGATTTACATCCGGTACAGCAAAGCATGGTCGATTATCACGGCTCGCAATGTGGCTTCTGCACCCCCGGATTTATCATGTCGATGTTTGCGCTTTACCAGACCGGAGAATCTCCCGATCGGGCTCAAATTGATGACGCGCTATCCGGAAATTTATGCCGCTGTACCGGGTATCGCCCGATTATCGAGGCCTGCGAACACATGTTTGAGTATCAAGCCCCGCAATCTGACGATCAGCCGTTAATCGCAAAATTACAGGAACTGCAACGCGATAGTTGTTTACAGTTACAGTTTGACCAACGCAGCTACCATGCGCCGGCCACAGTTGAAGAGTTGGCCGATTTATACCAGCATTATCCCGAGGCACACATTCTGGCCGGTGGCACCGATGTCGGGCTGTGGGTGACCAAGCAATTGCGTGAGCTGCCGCAGGTCATTTATCTCGCTGGCGTGGAAGCGCTTAAACAGATCCGTACCGATGCGGCTGGCATCAGTATCGGTGCTGCGGTTAGTTTGACCGATGCGTTCGATCAGATCGTTAATCAATATCCCGAACTGGATGAAATGTTTCGCCGCTTTGCTTCGGTTCCGGTTCGAAATGCCGGCACCCTGGCAGGTAATGTTGCAAACGGGAGCCCAATCGGAGATTCGATGCCTGCGCTGATTGCAATCGGAGCAGAAATCGTTCTCAGGAAAGGACAAGATAAACGGCGCCTGCCTTTACAGGCGTTGTATCTCGATTACATGAAAAATGCGATGCAGCCGGGTGAATTTATCGAAAGCATCGAAATTCCGACGCGAGATCCAGCCTTGCTGTTGCGTTGTTACAAGATATGCAAACGTTATGATCAGGATATTTCGGCGGTCTGCGCTGCGTTTGCACTCAAGCTGGACGGTGACCAGGTTTCAGAACTGAAAA
>QIJI01000389.1 GCA_003231795.1 Gammaproteobacteria bacterium | reverse complement strand
TTGCGCGTGAAGACGCGCATGCGTTAACCGTTATCGACCGCGAGCGCGAGATGGTACGGCTGGCCGCGGGACTGGGAGAGAAAAATGAAATCCTGCCGGCTGTCAGCGAACGTGCCCTCGCCTGCCTGTCTCGTTTTGGTGAACGCCTGCGCGGCCTCGAACCCGATAATGTTCGAATCGTAGGAACCAACGCCTTGCGCAAAGCGGAAAATTCGCACCAGTTTATCCGCCAGGCGGAGGGAGCACTGGGATTTTCAATTGAAATTATTTCCGGCGTAGAAGAAGCACGCCTGATTTATCTTGGTGCGGCACAAACCCTGCAGGGCGATCGCGGGCGTCGAATGGTAGTCGACATCGGTGGCGGTAGTACTGAAATCATCGTCGGAGACAAAAGCGACCCGGTCTTTCTGGAAAGCCTGAATATGGGTTGTGTCAGCAGCAGCGAACGATTCTTTCCCAAAGGAAAATATACCCACAAGCGAATGCGCCGGGCCGTACTGAGTGCCCATCTCGAACTGGAACCCAATATCGGAATTCTGCAAAACCTGGCGGCCAGCGATGTCATTGGAACTTCCGGTACTGCTCGTGCAATCGAAAATGTAGTGATCGAAAATGGCTGGAGCGAGACCGGAATTACGCTTGCCAGCCTCGACAAACTGGTCGACGTTATTGTCAGGGCCGGCAAAGTTGAGAATCTGGAAATTGGCGGCCTGAGTGAAGATCGCCAGCCGGTTTTTGCTGGTGGTGTTGCCGTGATGGTGGCCATCTTCAGAGCACTGGATATCGATTTTATGCGCATCTCGGAAGGCTCGCTGCGTGAAGGCGTGTTACAGGATTTAATTGGCCGGGTACTGTACAAAGATCGCCGAGCGATGACAGTGCTCGATTTAATGACGCGACACCACATCGATTTTGACCAGGCCGCCAGGGTACGTGATACGACAATCGCTTTGTTTGATCAGGTCGAACAGAAACACGAATTGCTGCGGCGCGAAAGGCGGCTGCTTGGTTGGGCGGCTCAGTTGCATGAAATTGGTCTGATGATTGCGCATAGCCATCATCATCGGCATGGCGGATATGTACTGGAGAACATGGACCTGCCCGGATTTTCCCGGCAGGAGCAAGGAGCACTCTCGATTATGGTACGCCTGCAACGCCGTCACTATCATGCGGAACTGGTGGAAGACAGTCTCTATGTGCGCTCCGAGGCGCTAAGCCTGATGATTAGATTGCTGCGCATCGCTGTTTTACTCAATCGGGGACGTTTGCCGATTGAATTGCCTTCCATCCAAATTGACGTGGACGCCGCTGAAGACATGACCCTCGAAATATCGCAGGACTGGCTCAACAATCATCCGCTAACTGCGGCAGACCTTGAACAGGAAGCCGAATTGATCAGGTCGGTGGGTTACGAGTTCGAACTGCTCGCCACCTGAGCCAACTGCGCTGAAGTACGGGCTTACCGTATGAAAACCCTGTTGCAGGAAGTCGCATTCATGGCAACAGGCAAATTACTCTTTGCCATTAAGGATGTCATCATCAAGGAAATGAATGCCGGACCGGTTTTCCTTGATCACATCCCTGCAAAAACGTTTGAAAATGCTCTGACCAGGTTTCTAAACTTTTCACTTTATCCACCCCTTTCCGAATTAAGATGAATATCAATTACTGCCATAGCTACTGTGCCGTCCGGTCAAATACCGTTTTACCTTGAAGTATTGTTTTTATCACGATGGCCTGTTCAACATCGTCAGCATCGACATTGACAATACTTCGGTCGAGCAATACGAAATCAGCGGACTTACCGACCTCGATCGAACCCGTCACCGACTCCAGGCCTAGCGCACGAGCCCCTGCCAGGGTGGCCGCTTCTATGGCTGCATGTATATCGGGTA
>QIJI01000007.1 GCA_003231795.1 Gammaproteobacteria bacterium | reverse complement strand
GGCATTGGCCATGGGTGATCTCGGGGTCATTGCATTGTTTGGCAGTAGCGAGTCAACCACATTGCCATTGCTGGTGTATCAACAACTCGGTGCCTATCAGATTCCGGAGGCGACTGTCACCGCGGCATTTCTACTGTTGCTGTGCCTATTGGTTTTCTGGTTGCTGGAGCGGGGGCTGGGCGGTTATCGCAATGCTTGAAATCAGTGCGCTGACTTATGCCTACCCCGGTGAGGCAGCGACGCCGATGCAATTTGATCTGTCGGTTGCGGCTGGCGAGGTGCTTGCATTGATCGGGCCAAGTGGTGCGGGAAAATCGACCCTGCTTAATCTGATCGCCGGGTTCTTATCGGCGCAAAGTGGCCAGGTTTTAATCAATGGGGAGCGGGTTGAGTCGCTGCCGATTTCCGAACGTCCCGTATCTATGGTGTTCCAGCAAAACAATCTATTTCCGCATCTTGATCTGTATACCAACGTCGGCCTGGGCATAAACCCATCGATGCGCCTGAGCGAGCAGCAGCGGGATGCGGTTAACAATTCCTTCGAACGGCTCGGTCTGGCCGGACTGGAACGGCGTAAACCCGGCGAAATTTCGGGCGGGCAACGCCAGCGGGTAGCGCTTGCGCGGGTATTGGTACGGGAGCGTAAAGTTTTGTTGCTGGATGAAGCCTTTGCCGCACTCGGACCCGCGCAGCGTGCTGAAATGATTGAACTGGTTGCTACTCTGGTGCGCGAAAAGAACATGGCAGCGCTACTGGTTAGCCATCAACCTGGCGATGCACGAATTGCAGCGGCACGTACCGCCTTTGTTGCGGCCGGGAAAATTGTCGAAATTGCGAGTACAGAAGATATGCTTGAACGTCCTGACTTGGCGGAAATTCGAGATTATCTGGGTTCGCTATGAAACCTGACGAGATCGACAGGTACCTGTCCTCAATTCCCGAACTGGACCGGTTCAACCCGGCCGATATTAAAACAACCGAATTATCCGGGCTGACCAACTTCAATTTTCGACTGCAAATCGATGATCAGGATTGGGTTTTGCGGATACCAAAACCCGAAACCAACCGTCACATCGATCGCGAAGCAGAGATTCATAACCAGCTAATGGCAAATCAACTGGGTATTGCGCCACGTCCGCTATGGCGGGATAACTCTGGCGCGTCATTGACGCCAACATTGAAACAGACACGCTCGATTACGGCAGCCGAACTGGATCACGCGGACGGCCTGAAAGCAATTCTGGCACCGGTTCAGAGGCTGCATCGCAGCGGTTTTCGTTTTCTCGGTGAAGTTAATTTGAAAGATTCTATCAATGAATATTTTTCCCTGTTGCCCGACTCCAGGCGGTCAGCATTAAACCAACGCATGATCCAGGCGAGAGCCTGCTTCGACAGGATTGATGAGCGCGATTGTGAAGCGGTAGCGTCACACAATGACCTGGTCCTGGAAAATTGTCTGGTCGGGCCAAAAAGGCTGTGGTTGATCGACTGGGAATTCTCGGGCATGGCTTCGCCTTACTGGGATCTGGCAACGCTATGTAATGCGGCAGGTCTTGACTCGATTCAGAGCAAGCGACTACTCGAGTGTTATGGCACTGATAGCGCACAAATGGAAGAATCGCTGCTTTTCGATTATCGTACCCTGCTTCAGTTACTCAGCGACTGCTGGATGGCTGCCATTGTGCATCGGTAAAGGCTTTGCTCGGCTGGGATCAGGTTAGAGCTAACGCCCTCCGGAAACGCCGATAAAGCTGCCCGAGGTATAACTCGATGCGTCCGACAATAACCACAGAATCGCTTCAGCTACTTCAGCGGGCAGGCCGCCACGTTGCATTGGCACGCCGGATTTTAGGCGCTCGACCCGATCCGCCTCACCACCGTCGGCATGGATATCGGTATAA
>QIJI01000038.1 GCA_003231795.1 Gammaproteobacteria bacterium | reverse complement strand
GTTTTGGCAATATTCTTAAAACTGCGGGTTCCCTCATGCCTGAGCCTGTAAGAAAGTTCGGTACCTGCAAGTTCGGCAACTGTTTTCGATAGCAGCACCCCACCCGGTTCGGCCTCGGCCTGAATTCGTGCAGCAATATTGACCGCATCGCCAAATACATCTTCACCTTCAATCAGCACATCACCGGCATGTAATCCAATTCGCAGCAATATCGCCTCATCGTATTCATAAAACACAGGTGATTCGCTGATGGTTTTCTGCACAGCCTGAAATGCAGAGGGAAATTCGATCAATGCACCATCGCCCAACAATTTGACGATTCGGCCACCCGTTGTCTCCACCTGAGGCTTCACAACAGTTCGAAATATCGAGTTGAGCGCTGCCATCAGTCCGCTAACGCCAGAATCCATCAATCGGCTGTATCCAACTACATCGATCGACATAATTGTCGCAAGTCGCCGCACTGCCATTTATCCTCCAAATCGCGATAAAATTGAACTAAAGCACAGCTTTTACCGATCGCGCAAGGTTCTCGACTGCTGCTTTGAAACGTTTGAATTCCGGCAACGCACGAACCACCTTCTTTCGAGTTGTGATCGATGCAACAGCCCTGCCCGCCCTTTTTAGCCGCGACCGTGTATTTTTCGCTCGGCCCAGTTTTGAATTTGCGCAATATCCCAACCGGGCAGATAATGCGGCCTGTCGCAAGGGTTTGCCAGGCCGAAGTGTGCGGTTTAATATCAAACCGCAGAGTTGGTCGGTCACATCTCGAGCGCGGGGTTTTAAGCCATTCTCCATAATTGGATGCAATCACAGCTTCGGATGCAGTGCAATCGATAACCAGGCGGATTAGGCAACCCACGACGCAATGCATGAGATTAATTGATAGAAAAGAACACTGTTATCCGGGCCAGAGCGCAGTTTGAGGATGGAATTGCGACCAGGCAAACCAGAACGCCTGATGGCTACCAAGATCAGAACCATCTGCATCCACCGCTTTTATACCACCAGCATCAAGTTCCAGACGAATATTTTCATAAGTGATTTCATTGCCATTTTTCAATGCAACAAATGCCTTGCTTCGCTGAAACGCCACCGGCTTGCCAGACGCTGTGATAACGCCAATAATATCCTCATGAACCGGCAAACGCGGATCGACATTGCCGACCGGAAATATCGGACCATTGGCATCCCGGTTATTGCGAAAATCAGGATTGCGACCGAGTGCTAACGCTTCGACTAGCACCGTCGTCTCGGGGTGCGCTTTCTTCCACGCACCCCAGCGGGTCGTAATCACAGTGGCTTGCTTCAGTCGCAGCTTCTTCTCCGCAAGAGGTCCCGTCACTGCAGTACCCAGAAACGTATCAAAAACCGAAAACGTATTGACGTCGTACATCACTTTATTAGACCGAATTAGCAGTCCGGACGTGCGCAGTATTGGCCGGTCAATCCCTTCAGGCAGTTGATCGGTGAAATAGGCCTGCGCTGAACCGCACAAAGTGCAATAGGGTATTCCAAGATCTCTTCCGCCCAATGTGTCGTTAACCATCTCGCGAACTTCCATGATGCGTCGCGGATAGGCCCGATATTCACCGTTTACCTCAACACCAAAAACGATATCCTCGTCTTTAAGCCATGTCGCATCTTTTGCACTGGTCACTTCGGGGTTGTCGGCTGCGGGAATGCAATTACACGCTTTATCTGTCGTATTGTAGGCGCGATCGTCGATAAGCACGCCTCCCCATGAAACCAGCCTCCAGTCGATACTGCCTTCCACAAAAATCTTGTCCCAGCCGGGAACAATATTCGTAAAAATGGCTCGCTTCACTCGCAAATAATCAGGGGGCGCCGGAATATCCCATGCAATGAGGTGATCGGTCACGATCCCCCAACTGTTTTCATTTTGTAAATTTTTACCCAGCAGATCGGAGGCAGCATTCGCGAGTGCTGCGTTCAAATCGCGTCCAGTCGCGAAGCGCATCAAATCACTGATAATCCAGACAATCCGGGGATCTTTTGACTTAGCAATTTCGGCCAGAGCCAACGTCTGATCTCTCCCCCAGATCGGTGGTTGAACCATACTGTCGACAAAGGCCACCTGCACAGCGGACTGCAACTCCTTTGACAGCGGTCCTTCCGGTATTGCTGGAGGTTTGCCGAATTGCTCAATCACGTAGTCCGGCAG
>QIJI01000229.1 GCA_003231795.1 Gammaproteobacteria bacterium | reverse complement strand
AGGCTGAAATAGCCGAGACTGCCGAACAGGTGGGAGAGAAAAAAGAAGCCTACATGAAACTCAAACTTGAAGGCATCAATGAATGTGCCGAACTTTGGGTGGCAGCACTGATGGAAGGACGCGATCAATACCTGCTAGGGCGGCGTACGATGCCTGAAATGGACCTGGCTTCCTTATCCTGCGCAATCCAGAATCTGTGGCTCGCCGCTCGCGCCGAAGGTATCGGCATGGGCTGGGTATCATTTTTCCACCCGCACAAACTGGCTCAACTGCTGCATATGCCCGATGACAGTTACCCGGCAGCGGTGCTTTGTATCGGGCATGTAGACTCGTTTTATCCCGAGCCCTTACTCAAAACCGAGGGTTGGGACCGTGAAAAGAAACTGGACGAAATTCTCTACGAAAACACCTGGGGAACCCGTTGTAGTCTTGACTAAACACGCGGCTTCGTCATCCCGATACGTCGGCCGCCGCGATAGCGCACTGCTATCCGGGATAATTCATAAAGCCAGAGAGACTCTGATTAATTCTGGATGAATCGGGTTGGAAATTAATCGTGGCCTGCCCCTTGTTATTTTATAGATTCTTGATCCCGTAGACCGTTTCATTGACCACAGGGTCGCCTAAAACGTCTGGCTCAGTCTCGTAAACCATGACACACATCATTCGTCGGCGACTACCGACAACCGGAGTTACCCGGTGCGCAGAATTGCATCCGCGAAAAATAACCAGTTCTCCCTCGCTGCGCGAAACCTGCACTACTTTACTTTCATCACCCTGCAATAGATTCTTGATGCCCGCATAATTGGGGTCCGAGTCGGAACGCGTATTAGGTGCCATGTGGAACTGTCCGCCCGACTCTGGCGCCTGCAGCATCAAAGTGAGGGTAAAAGCGTTACTGGAATCGAAGTGCCAGGCGGATCGATCGCCCTCCCCGTGGCACAGTACATTGACCGGTTGGTAAGGGTCGGCATTCGGATAGAGGTGTGGCTCACCCACGATATCGGCAATGAACTGTTGCATTGGCTGCCAGTAGTAAAGATCCCTGAGGGGCGAATCCTGCTGCAACAGATGCGTGCCCATCATGTTGTAACAGCCACGTGAGAATACATTCTTCGGGTGATCATCGGGTAGGGAATCCGAGGGTTTCTGTTCCAGGTAAATATTGCGTTGATTATCTGCGCGATTGGTATGTTCCTGCCGATTTTCGACTGCGGCCGCAATTTCCTGGCGTCGTGCATCGATCAAAAATCCGGGCATACCGCAGTACTGCTGCTGTTCGAGATCTTTCTGCTTGCTGGCGACCAGGCTCTGGTAGTCCGCACTGTCAGATCGATCAAGCGGGTAGCGCGACAAATCTATGATTTGTTCGATATTGAGTTTTTGTTTATCCATATAATGTCCAGTAGAACCTTTCTGGATTCACAAATCAAACCACTGCTGACAAACAGACTGACTGGCATTCCATGTTTCATCAAACTGGAATTTAGTCGGTTTCAGAATCAGCAGTAAAGATTGCGTTGTCGTTTTTGATCCGGAATTTCATTGCCCAGTATGTGCGTCACAAAGACCTAAAAATCCCATAGCGAAAAGTTCACAGGATCTACGCTGTAATTTTCTTGATATTCTAAATAGGGGTGGCATCGAACAGCTTGTAATACGAGAAGCAAACCGATACTGTCGACCCAGTTCGGTCCGTGAGATTCGACATGTCTATTATTGATGCCCCCAACAAATTGCCCTCGGTCGATCGTCTTTTGAACGATCCGGATATCGCATCCTTGGTGAGCGACCATGGCGCGCCCCTCGTCACCCGCTGCGCCCGCAATGTACTGGAATCTGCGCGCCATCAAGTTCTCGCCGGACAGTCGTTCGAATCAGGCGACCTGGTCGAGAATTTAAAAGAAGATGTCACCAGAGTGACAAGT
>QIJI01000200.1 GCA_003231795.1 Gammaproteobacteria bacterium | reverse complement strand
ATGATCTCGACCCAGATATCCTGACCACGAATTTGAGTCGGATAGGTACGCAGTTGATCACCCCCGAAAAGATTCTCGCCGCTTTCCAGATTGAATTTCCAGTTATGCCAGTTACAGGTCAATATGCAACCTGAGGACAGACTGCCTTCGGATAATGGATATCCTTCATGAGGACACCGATTGTCACAGGCGCGTACTCCCCTGGCAGTCAGAAAGAAGGCAATCTGTTTGCCAGCGACTCGCTTCATTACGTTCGCCTGCTGCTCAAGTTCAGTCACCGGCATGGCCTGATGCCAGTGGTCCGGTTCTGGTCCGGGCTTGACCATTGCAATCGCCATCACTAACTCCTGCTTCAAAATATTTGACAGCAGTATAGGAGTTCAAGTTAACTTTAAGTCAAGCCCGTATTTTCAACCTGGTAATTTTGCATGAAAAAAACGAATCACTACTTAAGCATTGGTAACGCTGCAAGTCGCTGTGGCGTGGCTACCTCGACCCTGCGCTTTTACGAAAGCCGCGGATTGATTCAATCGGTTCGGGCTTCCAGCAATCATCGCCGTTATCACCGGTCCATGTTACGTCGCGTTTCAATCATCAAGGTCGCACAAACCCTGGGCTTAAGCTTAAATGAAATATCGGCTGCGTTTTCAAAGCTGCCGAATCAACGTACTCCGACCCGGGCCGACTGGGTCAAGCTTTCAAAAACCTGGGGCAAACAGCTCGACCGGAGAATCGCGGCATTACAGGATCTTCGTGACAAACTGGGTGGCTGTATTGGTTGCGGTTGCCTGTCAATGCAACGCTGCGGATTGTACAACACAGGTGACGAAGCTTCGAGGCTCGGCTCCGGACCGCAGTACTTGCTGGGTAACAAACCCTGGGACAGAAACCTAGCCCGGACAATTCGTAAACTGCCGTGATGGCGTTGTGATGAATGGGCCGGGCTTTGATTTTACAGGGAATTATCCGATTGAGTGCCGGACTTATTGATCCGGTCGATTGAGAATAATTTTCTGTAAAATCAAAGAACAAGCAAGGGCAGGTGCATGTTTGTGAATTGTTCGGGTTAGGGAGCCTCTAATTAATTTCGAAATGAAGGGTCTTTCTGGTCCAGCAGTCGCACTACCGCCTGCCAGGCCATATCGACATACTCGTGAACTCCACTCGCCCTTGCCATTCCTTCTTCGGCTAGTTGATCTACAATTTCAGCTCGCGGCAGATTCATTTTCTGCCCCGACGCCAACACGTCAACCTGAACCTTGCAGGCGTTCTCCACCGAATACAGATGATAAAACGCCTCTGCAACACTGCGTCCGACCGTCAAAAGCCCATGATTTTTCATAATCATAATCCACTTATCCCCCATATCCCTGCCCAACAATTCACATTCTTCACTCGATTCACTGGCAATTCCATACGCGTGGTAGCAAAGCATGTTGCGAATCTCGTTGGCCTGCTGGGTCAGTGGAAGTAAACCACAGTCCATACATGAAACTGCCATCCCGGCCCGGGTATGGCTATGCAAGGCGACATTGACATCATCACGGGCTTTGAGTATCGCACTATGAATGGCATGGCCGGCATCGTTATAGGGATAATCTCCTGCGATAACATTGCCGTCAAAGTCGACCTTGATCAGATTACTGGCGCAAATTTCGTGAAACAGCAGTCCATAGGGATTAATCAAATACTGATCGGGGTGACCCGGCACGGCACCCGGGCGCTCAGATGGGTAAAAATAGAATCCGTCCAGCCATAGTGTACGAAGGCGCGATAACAGGCCGCCAGTTCTACACGTTGCTGCCATTCTTCGTCGCTACAGTGAGCCGATACCGGTTGGGGGATGGAAGTTGACATAAATTTCTCTGTAGTTAAGATTTTCGAGTAACCGTTTTACACAAGTTACGACTCAGGTACTGGTAGAAGTCCCAGATTGTACCCTCGAGATCTGGTGACGCCAGGGGGCCGGGTGCGTGGAAACGTGATCCCAGGCCCTGCTGAACTCGTGCCAAAACTTCCTTGTCTTCCGCCATCGTCTTTTGAAATAACTCGATCGCGCTATCGACATCCCCGTCCTTCCAGTGATCTCCATAAAAAATCAGGCCCATCTTAACTCTTACCTGCGTCGGGGTTTCGGGTCGAATGCAAAGAAACGAACCATAATCGCTACCGATACCAATCGCCAATCCAGGGGGAAGCGCTAACATGACGCAGGTATTCGCCTCATCACTGGAGAGATCGGGATGGCCAACACGTTTGCTGGGTACTCGCGAAGTAAATCCAACGCTATAACCGAAATGTCGTTTTCCCGGCGGTATATGTTGACACAGCCTCGATGGGTTCACCTTGTGCAGTGTGTTCTTGTGCAAGGGTGACAAATGATAACCTTCCATGAAATTTTCCAGCAGGCATTTCCAGTTGGTTTCCCAGACCTCTTCGGTCAGGTACCGGGTGGACATCTGTTCGAGATGATAATTACCAATCAGCTGTTCAACGGGAGCCAGTTCCGATATTAAATCTGCGGCCTGCGGATTCATGGTGACAAAAACAAACCCCTGCCAGACTTCGCATTTCAATTCAGGCAGTCGACACTGGTGCAGATTAAAGTCCGCATGCGAATCCATCCCGGGTGCATTGAGCAGTTGCCCGGTGGTGTCATAAGCCCAGTGATGATAAGGGCACATGAACTTTTTGGCGTTACCGGCACCGCTTGCAACTACAGTACCCCGGTGACGACAAACATTAGCCAGTGCTCGCAACACACCATCGCGACCATGGACTACCAGAATCGGTTCACCGATATGATCGAAAGCAAAGTAATCGCCGGGTTTACTGACTTCCTCGAAGCGCCCGACACAAAACCAGTCTCGGGTAAATAGTTCTTCGAGTTCGATTTGCATCCATGCGGGATCGGAATAAAAGAGTCCCGGTAAGGAAAAGCCGCGATCGTAAGGCATCCCCTTAATCTTGCGTAAGGTTTTCAAAAATATGGGGTTCGGTGTTAACTGAGAATTTTGCTTCATAATCTGCAACCTGCCCGGGGTACATTTAACTTTGATAAGCTCAATATCTTCACCTATATTAGGAGAGCATCGTTAATTGGCTGTTCACAGATTTTGATACCAAATGCGGCAGATGGCAATACACGCCCATCGCTGTCATGTTGGGATTTGTCACCGCATCCACATTAATCGGGCTAACACATAAAGGGGAAATCAAATGACTGATGAAAATCCGTACACCGCTCCAGACGCTGAATTGGCCAGCGCATCGGAAGAGCTTTACCAGCCGAACATATTTGCATTTCAGGGGCGACTAGGGCGTTTGCGATATCTTGCCTACAATGTAGGTGTCAACCTGGTGCTGATGATCATGATGGTGCCTTTAATGGGTGCTACTGGGTTCATGGGTGGAGACTCTGGCGGATTGCCAGCGATTGGAATTGCCGTGGTTGGTCTACTATATGTCGTAGTCATTGTCGTATCGATTATGTTCGGCAAGCGCCGACTGAATGATTTGAATCGTAAGGGCTGGTGGTTGCTTTTGTTTATCATACCGCTAATTAATCTGGCGCTTGCTATTTATCTGCTTTGTTTCCCGGGCACCGATGGTTCCAATAACTATGGGCCGCCAGCAATCGCTAAT
>QIJI01000041.1 GCA_003231795.1 Gammaproteobacteria bacterium | reverse complement strand
ATAATGTGGCGATGTTTAAAGCCGGGTTTGTTGCATTGCAGTCGATGCTGGAACATGACCTGTTACTGGCCTATCACGATCGTTCAGACGGTGGTTTGATCGTGACCCTGTGCGAAATGGCAATTGCCGGGCGTAGTGGCCTGAGTTGTGATGTCTCAATGCTCGGGACTGATCAGTTGGCAGTGTTGTTCAGTGAAGAACTCGGTGTTGTGGTTCAGGTGCTGGAAACCGATTGTGCGGCGATAGAAAAGATATTAAACGATGCCGGGGTCGAATCTCTGTGCCATCGGATTGGTACTCCCGTGCCAACCGGAAATCTGGAAATCAGCCATAATGGCAAGTTGATTATCGATGAATCGATTGTTGATTTGCACCGAGCCTGGTCGGCTACCAGTTTCCGCCTGCAGTCACTGCGCGATAACCCCGAATGCGCGCTTGAAGAATTCGAATTGATTCAGCCACAACAGAAACCCAATCTTTTTTCCAAATTGAGCTTCGACCCCACGGACGACTTCACGACGCTAAATTTCGCTAACACGCAACCTTGCATTGCGATTTTGCGCGAAGAAGGCGTTAACGGTCAGATCGAAATGGCGGCTGCTTTCAAAAGCGCCGGATTCAGTGCCGTCGATGTGCATATGAGCGATATTATCGCAGGACGGGTCAGTTTGAAGGATTTCCAGGGTATCGCTGCCTGCGGCGGTTTTTCCTATGGGGATGTGCTTGGTGCGGGCGAGGGCTGGTCGAAATCAATTCTCTACAATGCCCGGGCCTATGATGATTTTTCCCAATTTTTCGATCGCCCGGACAGTTTTGGACTGGGTGTTTGCAACGGCTGTCAGATGATGTCAAACCTGTACCAGATTATTCCCGGTGCGAGCCACTGGCCGCGTTTTGTGCGCAATAAATCGGAACAGTTTGAAGCCCGCTTTACGATGGCTGAAATACTGCCGGGCGCTTCGATATTTCTGCATGGCATGCAGGGTTCGATGATGCCGGTTGTCGTTTCGCATGGAGAAGGGCGAATCGAGATGCGCCAGGGATCGGCACAGCAATTACTGGATAGCAAGCAGGCTTGCCTGCGTTTTGTCGACGCCGATGGACAAGCCAGCGAGATTTATCCGGTTAATCCGAACGGCTCTGAACTTGGCCTCAATGGTTTTACCAACGAAGATGGCAGGTTCACGATTATGATGCCGCATCCGGAGCGGGTATTTCGCAGTATTCAAAATTCCTGGCGAGATCCTGGCTGGGGTGAGTACAGTCCATGGATGCGTGTTTTTCGCAATGCTCGCCGCTGGTTGGCTTGAATCCCGATTGAAATTGTGCTGCTGGTTGCTAACATGGCGACTAACAGAAAATTTCAGGGCGGAACTAGTCATGATTCGCATGGTCTAGGAGTCTGTCGGATTTAGGTAATCGTAGCGAGGGAAAGGCTTTTTGAGTCAGATTTTTCTATCGAATGAGGCAAATAGTTACTCATATTTAACGAATTGGATAGGAAAATCTGGCCAAAATGCCTTTTCCGCAGTAGATTTTTCCTAAGTCCGACAGACTCCTTGCAACTATCTAATATTGAGGGCTGAAGATGATAAAAATTAAACCGCGCTGGGAAATTCCCGAATCCGAAGTCACGCCGGAATCGCTTTACCTGCGCCGTCGCGATTTCATCAAGGGCGCCGGTACTATTGGCGCTGCATTGTTGTTGAATCCGTTGGCTGCTGCCCAGGCGTCGTTGACGATTGGCGAGTATCAGAAAAATACGATGCCAATCGATGAAGAGCTAACCACGGAAGATGATGCAACCAGCTACAATAATTTCTATGAATTCGGCACCGGCAAAGAAGACCCGAAAGCACGATCCCAGGACTTCGATACCTCGGACTGGAAAATAGAAGTCAGCGGTGAATGTGAAAAGCCGGGTATTTACGGACTCGAAGACCTGACAA
>QIJI01000142.1 GCA_003231795.1 Gammaproteobacteria bacterium | reverse complement strand
GAGCCAATGCACATTCGGAATTGTCTGCCGCGCCATTTTGGAGACCATTTGCGAATATGACCACACACTCATCCAGCAATTCGATGCTCGCTTTACCGCACCCGTTTTCCCTGGCGATACCATCGTCACTGAAATGTGGCAGGACGCCAATATCGTAACCTTCCAGGCGAAATGCCTGGAGCGCAACGAAATCGTCTTGAACCACGGCCATTGCGTGTTAGCAGCCTAGCGGGGTCGGACCTCGGCAGGTTATTGAAAAATATAAACTAATAACGAGATTTAGCCCTGTTTATTGCCTTAAACCCTCCTTTTCAGGGGCAAAAACCATACTCTAGGCAGTGGGTGTTTGCGACGCTGTTGGTCGTTAGTTTAGTCATCGGATTCACGGCCAATGCCGCAAACGATTCCAGCTGGGACAGGGTGACTGTGTCGGTTGCCGGATTCGTTCCCAATATCAACACAAGTGTTCGGTTTGATACGGTTACTTTGCAACCCGGGACCGAGCTGGATCTGGAATCAGATCTCAACCTGACCGATTCGGAAACTCTCTA
This sequence comes from Gammaproteobacteria bacterium, assembly GCA_003231795.1. Classification (GTDB taxonomy): domain Bacteria; phylum Pseudomonadota; class Gammaproteobacteria. The sequence goes on along the minus strand of QIJI01000142.1, from coordinate 1,418 downwards.
CCAGGTAATGGTCACAGCGCAGCTAACCGACCGTGTATCAATCGATGCCAGCTATTTTCAATTGGGCCGAACCAGCAACACGACTTTTTTGAAAATTTCGGATTAGGACTGGGCTACGATTCATTCAGTCTTCAGCTCGATTCCGAGTATGAAGATTTCCCTGGCCGGCTTGTCTTTGAGTACAGCGGGCCGAAGGCTTTCTTTACGTTGAGATTCTGAAACTAACGAGCAGCAGCAATATCAATAATCGTATACCAGAGGAATTGCACCAGCTGTTTCATTGATTCTTCCGAGATCCGTTCATCATCACCGTGGATCCCGCGACCACTGTTGATCTCTTCAATCGTTCGTACCGGACCAATCCCGTAGGCTTGTATTCCTTTCGCCCGGATCTGCGCCATGTCTGTTGCCCCGGTGGACATTTTTGGCAGCACAACAGCATTCGGGTACATGCGTTTTGAGACAGCCTCCAGTGTCTTAAACATTTCATTATCAATGGCAGAAGGAGGTGCCGAGGGTCGATAAACAGGTTCGGGTACTATGCTGACGCGTGGATCATCGATCACTGCCGCGAGTTGTTCATAAAATGCATTAACGTCCTCGTCCGGTAGCATACGAATATCCAGTATGGCCGAGGCTTCAGATGGAATCACATTCTTGCGGATGCCGGCATCTATCACTGTCGGTACGACGGATGTTCTGAGAACGGAATAGTAATAAGGAAAGTGTTCGGCAAAATATTGCTGAATGGCTTCAGTTTCAGCCGGATTGCCGATGTTACGGTATCGCCAGGCATCCTCAGGCTCGGAAATCGTTGCCAGGCGAGCAAAGTAGGTTCGGGTTGTGTCATTGAGTCGCATTTCCGTATACCAGGTACCCGCCTTTGCAACGGCATTAGCCAGAATTGTCACGGCATTGTCGATGCGCGGCACAGAACCGTGCCCCGGCGTGCCACGTGCAATCAGCGTAGCGCGACGCGGCAGCTTTTCCGTGGTCTGAATACCGACTACGGTGACACGATTACCCTCGAGGATATTATCGCCGCCTTCCGAGAGACCAAACTCAGCATCGATCACATCCCAGTGCTTCTCCACCATAAAATTGATGCCCACATCGGGGGTGCCTTCTTCTCCTGACTCGGCGAGGAAGATAATGTCACGATCAAGCTCAACACCGTGACGTTTCAGCATGAGCATCACCATCAGACCTGCAGTGACGGTGTCCTTGTCATCCAGTGTGCCGCGACCGTAAATATAACCATCTTTGCGGGCCGCGCCGAACGGATCTTCAGTCCAGCGATCAGCCTGCGCGCCGACAACATCGGTATGACCCATAATCAGAATCGGGCGTTTGGAACCGTTACCGTGGATGCGCGCCACCAGGTTCGCACGGTCTGGCTCGAGTGCGTATAGCGTGGC
>QIJI01000506.1 GCA_003231795.1 Gammaproteobacteria bacterium | reverse complement strand
CCTGGAATGGAAAATACGCCAGGCGGCATTGCTGTGTGGTAACAGCGAATATCGATTCGAGCAGCTTAAAAGCGGTAAGCGCGAAGTCAGAAAAGGTATTCGTAAACTGAATTTTAATATCGGAAAATCCGATTCCACGGTAGCCAAAAAAGCGATTGGCGAAGCAACCGCGGTAAGCCAGGGCATGAGCCTGGCGCGAGATCTTGGTAATTTACCAGGCAACATCTGCACCCCGGCCTATATCGCTCGACAGGCACGTGAACTGGCTAAAGGACAAAAGCGAATTCGCGTCACCGTGCTTGAAGAATCCGATATGAAGAAACTCAAAATGGGCTCGCTGCTTTCCGTCAGTGCCGGCAGTCGACAGCCTGCCAAATTGATTGCGCTTGAGTACCGTGGAGCCCCAGCCAAAGAGCAACCGATTGCGCTGGTCGGCAAGGGCGTTACTTTTGACACCGGCGGAATATCAATCAAGCCCGGTGGCGCCATGGACGAAATGAAATTTGATATGTGCGGCGCCGCGTCGGTGCTTGGAACCATTAAAGCGGTAGCGCAGATGGAGCTACCGATCAACGTCGTTGGTATCGTGCCTACTACGGAGAATATGCCCGACGGGATCGCCACCAAACCGGGCGATATCGTCACCAGCATGTCGGGACAAACCATTGAAATATTGAATACCGACGCGGAAGGCCGCCTGATCCTGTGCGATGCGTTGACCTATGCCGCCAAATTCAAGCCCAGATGTGTTATCGATATCGCAACCCTGACAGGTGCCTGCGTCATCGCGCTGGGCAAAGTCCCGTCAGCGGTGCTCGGCAACAATAGAACCCTGATTAATGATTTAATCAAATCCGGACAGCAGATTGAAGACAAGGTATGGGAACTGCCGTTATGGGATGAGTATCAGGATCAGTTGAAAAGTAACTTTGCCGATATGGCCAATATTGGAGGTCGCGATGCAGGCACCATAACGGCTGCCTGCTTTCTGGCACGATTTACGCGTAATTACAAATGGGCCCATCTGGATATTGCCGGCACCGCGTGGAAGTCCGGCGACGAAAAAGGCGCCACCGGCAGGCCGGTCCCGTTGCTGACGCAATTTATCCTGAATCAGGTTAAAGCGTGACCCGAATCGATTTTTATCAACTGGATCCAGATCGCCATAACTACGACCAGGTCGTTTGCCAACTGTGCCAGAAAGCCTATGACAATCAGCAGATGACTTTGCTGCTAACGGGCAGTCCACAGCAAAGTCAACACCTGGATAAACGCCTGTGGACTTATTCCGACGACAGTTTCCTGCCCCACGATGGTGAAGAAGCCGAGGGGTTCGTGACGCCGATACTAATTCACGATGATCCCGAGCCCGGCGCTGATCGACAGTTGCTGATCAACCTGTCCAACAATGTACCCGCTTATTTCGCACGCTTTGAACGGGTAATTGAACTGGTTACCGAAGAAAATAAACAGCAGGCTCGAGAGCACTATAGTTATTATAACGAACGCGGATATCCACTTAAGCACATCAGTTTATGAGTGACCAGGGCAACATTCCGGTATTAACCGATCTGATCGAGAAAGGCATCGAAATTAAAATGTCGGACCTCGGGCTCGAAGACGATTTACAAATTGGTGTCAATGATCCGGCGGATCATATCGATATAGAAATTACCGAACCCGATCCTCTGGCGATGGATCCGTTCGTACGAAATCCCGCGCTCGAACAGGTTATTCGGCGCATTCTTGATGAGCATACCGAGTTCGCCTACCAGGAAATCAAGCTCGCGATTCAGCGCGAGTTCGACCGTAAAACATGACATCGCGATAAGCGGCATCACCCAAAGCGAAGTCGCATCGGAATCACCTTTTTTCGTTAAGTAAGTGCCATTGTTAGAATCGGCACGTTATAATCGCGCCCTTTGAATAACGCCCCGAGTCGATGGAAAAAACCTATAACCCACAGGCGATC
>QIJI01000400.1 GCA_003231795.1 Gammaproteobacteria bacterium | reverse complement strand
AAAGTAAATTTCTGCAAAGCGTTTATGAGCGGCGTATCTCACTCAAACCCGGCGCCCGCACATTGGTTCAGACGATGCGTCACCATGGCGCTTTTTGTATCCTGGTTTCCGGTGGCTTCACTTATTTTACTAGCCGTATCGCGGCTCGGTTGGGTTTTCACGAACATCGAGGGAACGAGTTGGTTTTTGAAAGCGGGAAACTGACCGGGGAAGTCAAGGAGCCAATTCTGGGGCGCTCGGCAAAACTGGAAACATTAATGACCTTATGCCAACACAAAAGTTTAAGCCCAACCGATGTGCTAGCCGTCGGTGACGGGGCGAATGATATTGAAATGATTCAGGCAGCAGGGTTGGGGGTCGCTTTTCATGATACCGGCAGCCTTAGAGAAAAAGCCAATGCCCTTATTGAACATGGTGACCTGACCGCTGTTTTATATATTCAGGGATTCCGTAAATCGGAACTCGTATTGACCTAGCAGACTGTCGGATTTAGATAATCGTAGCGTAAGGAAAGTCATTTTGAGTCAAATATTTTAATCGGATGAGGTGAAAGGCCTGCCCAGCGACATAGTGTTTGCTATTCAATGTGCGCTAAAGTTGGTGAAACTTCGGCCGAATAAATGGTAGGTACAGAAATATTTATTCCGGGCGATTTATATGGCCAGTGTTTACCCATTAGATGTTGTTCAGGCCCATGGTAGTGTTGGTCTTGCATTACTCGTGCGTGAAGTCGACAAACTGGTCAGCATGCCGGATATTTACTATCGCCTGGAAGAGTTGATCGTCGAGCCTGCATCGACTACCGATACCATTTCTGATCTATTGCGCAGCGACCCGGATTTGTGCGCCCGCATGCTGCGAGTGGCGAACAGTGCTTTTTACAGTTTTCCAACCCGCATTGAAACGATCGAGCGTGCCGTCGGCACTATCGGTTTGCGCCAGATTCGCGAACTGGTTTTAATGACATCGGTGGTTAAGGCTTTCGATGGGTTTCCCGACGGAAGTGTCAATATGGAAACCTTCTGGGAGCACAGCATCGCGGTTGGTGTAACCGCACGTGCGCTGGGGGAGTACCGGGCTTTGCCCAATGCCAGCAGCTTTTACATTCCCGGATTGCTCCACGATATCGGGCGACTGGTCATGGTTTTGAAACTCCCGGGATTGATGCACGATCTACTTGATCGGCGGAGCCATAGTGGAGAAACCCTGTTTGCGCTGGAGCAGCAATCGCTCGGTTACACACATGCCGATATCGGTGCGCTGTTGCTCGAGAACTGGAATGTTCCGGAGTCGATATGGCAGCCGGTACGCGCACATCACGATCCACAAAACGGGGGTGAGTATGTCGTCACTGCCTGCGCCATTCACATTGCCGATGCCTGGGTGAATACTAATCGTAGCGGCAGTAGCGGTGGCAAATTTTCAGTGGATATTGAAACTTCAGCTCTGCAGACGATGGGTATCGATAAACAAGATCTGGATCTGATTGGCCGTAGTGCCGGGGTGGAAACCATGGCGTTGGTGCGTCAATTTATGGCCCACTAACCCGGTATCTTAGTTGTTCGACCACTAGCCAAGAACCAGGGTAGCCAGCCCGAGAAATGCGATAATGCCGACCACGTCGGTTACCGTGGTCAGTATTACGCCACCTGCTATCGCAGGATCGACACCGATTTGGCGTAACATGACCGGAATGACAGCACCTGCAAGCGCGCCGGCAATCAGATTGACGATTAGCGCAAACGCGATGACGACTCCGATTTCAAAGTTCTCGAACCAGATAATCGAAAACGCAGCTACCACCAGCGCCCACAGCAATCCGTTGAGCAGGCCGACGGCAACTTCTTTCCTGATCAATTCGCGATAGTTGGAGCTACCGAGTTGTCCGACTGCCAGTCCGCGGATGGCTATGGTCAGTGTTTGCGAGCCAGCGATGCCGCCCATGCTCGGTACAATCGTTATCAGGATAGCGAGCG
>QIJI01000359.1 GCA_003231795.1 Gammaproteobacteria bacterium | reverse complement strand
GAAATTGGAGGAATACGATGAGTACCTCGATAAAACGCCACAACAGCGCAGCCTGTACCGGGCGCGACAGAACCTTGATCGACTCGAAGACTGGTATGGCAATTTTGATGACGACTTATGGGAAAGGGTGATTACCCGATTTCAGCAATTGCCCGATATCCATCAAGCCCTGGCGAAATATCGAAACGCCAGGCATCAGGCTTTAATCGCGGTTCTGGAAAATAAACCGGACCAAATCAAACGCGAGCTGCATCGTGTGCTACTGAACAATGACACCAAATATGCACAGGAGTTTGAGCCGGCTCGTAAGGCCTACGGGCTGGCTTATGCCGCTGCGTTCGAAGAAATCAACAGCTGGCTGTCTAATAAACAACGACAGAAGGCGGTAAAAAAACTGCGGGATTACGCGCAAGTTGCGACGCGCCTGAGCAAGAGCTGAGCCATAAAAAAATTACTTCCGGTTGCAATCTCGTTCGCGGCACGGCAAAAGCCTGTAGGTTATATAAAGTTTCGGTTGTGATCTAAAATTCAGTCACCGGAATTAGAGTACATTAGACGTCTGTGCCCAACAGATTCCTGAATGCAGATTAATTGCAGCTACGGAAACGTATCCGGAACTCGACACCAGGCTCACAATTGACAATATCAACTTCGGCCTGCATCGCGCTTGCGAGTTGTTGTACCAGCGCCAGTCCGATACCGGTTCCGACCGTCTCACGGGTGAGTTCATTTTCACTGCGATAAAACAACTGGAAAATTTTCTTCATCTGATCGGGAGCAATCCCGGGGCCATAGTCCCGCACCGAAAACTGAATGGTAGCATCACGCAATTTTTGATAACGAAAGTCGATGCGTTTAATTTTCGCATTTGACGAAAATTTGAGCGCATTATCGACCAGGTTGATAAAAATCTGTAAAAACCAGTCGCTATCGATTTTAATCACCGAATCATTTAACTCATTGTCGCCCTGCACCGACAGCTCAAAGCCAGAGGGTTCCAGCAGTGATTCAAGACGTGGTTTCAAATCCACCATCACTTGTTTCAGACTGAATGGCGAAAGACTGGCAACCTGCTCGTTGCGCGACATACGGGCCAGTTGCAACACATTGTTAATCAGGCGAGTCAATCGCTCTGCTTCATGAAAAATGAAATCGTAATAGGTTTTCCGCTTTTCTTCGTCAGCCCAGCCTTCGCGCAAAATTTCGCCGTACATGCGGATCGAGGTCAACGGCGTCTTCAATTCATGGCTTACTGCCGAGACAAAGTCCTGTTGCTGACGCGCCAGAGCAAGTTGCCGTAAACCGAGTCGAAACAACATAAAACAGCCACCCACCAGCACTATTGCTAACACCAGAGTTGACCAGATGATGATCTTTCCACCGGCACCGACCGGCAGGCGTGCCAGCGTGTAGATCAGCTCGATATCGCCGAAAGGGGCTATCAATCTGCTCTGAAATAGCAATTCATTGCTAACCTGCTCGGCACCGGGCTGATACTGCCGACTGTACTCCGGTGCAAAATTCCGCAAAATCTCTCCCTGGTAGGCAACAATCAACTTGCTCATATTAGACAGGCTCGACTGGCGAAACGCCGGCGCGATTAGCTGTTGGATAAACTTTTCCTGATCGATCAGTATCCCCTGTACATAGCGCTCGTTTTTATACCAGACGCGACGAAACAATACGAAATGCCCGCTGTCGAGCTGAGCAAATTCCATCGCTTCAACTTCGCTTTCGAAAGTCTCGATCCGGATTGCCTGCTGGCTCAACAATGGCTCGGCAACGAGCTTGTCGTCCACCGAATCTGCAGCACTGCCAGCGAGACTATTGTCTCGCTTGATCAGCGCCTGGGGCAGGTTTACCTGTTCTTTACGCAAACGCTTTTCTGCATTCTTCTTCTTGGCGCGTCGCTGTGGCTTCGACTCGAAAGCGGCAGCCACTTCGTATCTATCTTCCAGCTTCAGATCTTTAACCTGACTCGAAG
>QIJI01000263.1 GCA_003231795.1 Gammaproteobacteria bacterium | reverse complement strand
GATTGACTCAGGATGTGCTGCTCAATCGGGAGTTGGGTCATCACGCCAATCCGGGTGATATTGTGCGCGTACGAATCACCGAGTATCCATCGCGTCACAGTCAGCCGGTCGGGTTGATCGAACAGGTACTGGGGCAGGAAAATGCGCCGGGAATGGAAGTCACCATCGCGTTGAATACGCATAATATTCCACACCAGTGGAATGATCAGGTGCATAAGACGATCCGGAATTTGAATGATCAGGTTTCTGCACAGGACAAGCAACAACGACGCGATTTGCGCCCGTTTCCGTTCGTTACCATCGATGGCGCTGATGCGCGTGATTTCGACGATGCCGTCTATTGTGAATCCGAGGGTCAGGATTTTCGTCTGTATGTCGCAATCGCCGATGTCGCACACTATGTTGAAACCGAATCAGCGCTCGATCAGGAAGCCTGTCTGCGGGGTACATCGGTGTACTTCCCGGGTGAGGTGATTCCGATGCTACCGGAAATACTGTCCAACGGATTATGCTCGTTAAATCCTGATGTGGACCGGCTTTGTCTGGTCTGTGTCATGGATATCAATCATCAGGGAACGATAAAACAATTTGAATTTTTCAACGCGGTAATTCACTCGTCCGCCCGTTTGATCTACGACGATGTCGCCGCGCTGTTATTTGACGGCGAGGAAGCGCCCTCTGACCTGTCGCAGGAAGTAGTGGCAAACCTTGGACGTCTGAAACAGGCTTATCTGGCATTGCAGAAGTCGCGTCGACGTCGGCATGCGATTGAATTCGAAACGCGGGAAGTGATATTCAAATACAACCATCAACGTAAAATTGAATCGATCGAACCGTATCAGCGAAACCAGGCGCATCAGATGATCGAAGAGTGCATGATTGCCGCCAACATCAGCGCCGCCAGGTTTTTAAAGAAATACAAGCTACCCACGCTGTATCGAAACCACGAAGGTCCCAATCCGGACAAGTTGCCTAATCTGGGGGAATTTCTGGCCAGTTTCGGCATCGCCATATCCGCCGAAAAACCGACTCCGCTGGACTATGCGCGAGTAATTTCCGAGGCGCGCAAACGTCCCGAGTTTGAAATGATACAAATTGTTGTATTGCGTTCGATGCTGCAGGCAAGTTACAGCCCGAACTCCAAAATCGGACATTTCGGGCTTGCGCTAAAAGATTACGCTCATTTCACTTCGCCAATTCGCCGCTATCCTGACCTGCTGGTACATCGGGCCATCAAACACTGGATCAGACATCAAAACCTTGAATCCTTCGCCTATAGTCAGGAACAGATGCTCAGTCTTGGAGAATCCTGTTCACGTTATGAGCGTCGTGCCGACGATGCCACCCGCGATGCGGCAGACTGGCTGAAATGCGAATTTTTACAGCAGCGAATTGGTCAGCAGTATGATGGCATCGTAACCGCGGTGACCAACTTCGGTTTGTTTGTGCAACTGGATGAATTGCTGATTGATGGCCTGGTACACGTGACTGCGTTAAAACGTGATTATTATCAATATGATGCAGCACATCATCGCCTGGTTGGAGAATCAAGCGGTCGTCAGTATCGACTCGGCGACCGGCTATCGGTACAGGTGAGTCGAGTTAGTCTTGAAGATCGAAAAATCGACTTTGACCTGGTGGCAGACCTGGAGCATAAGCCAGGACGAAAATCGAAGTCTTCAAAAAACTCAAAAAGCAAAAAGGCTGATCGCAAATCGAGTAAACACCGTCCCGCAACCTTGCATCGTAAAAGGCGCACTAAAAAGGGATGACGCAGGAATTCCTTTACGGATTTCACCCGGTGGGTCAGCGACTGCAACAGGCCCCGGAACAATGTCTTGAACTGATTTGTGCCAAAGCGCGCAATCCACGGCTGTTAACGCTTATCGATCAGGCCCGTAACTTGAATATAGGCGTTCGTTTTGAATCACGTGAACATCTAAGCGAGTTATGTGGTTCGGACAAACATCAGGGCTGCGTTCTCAAGTCCCGC
>QIJI01000420.1 GCA_003231795.1 Gammaproteobacteria bacterium | reverse complement strand
AAGTTGACGGCCAGCCTGCACTGCAAATCAATGCGCAAAACTGTGTGCACTGCAAAACCTGCGACATCAAGGACCCGAGCCAGAACATCCATTGGGTGGTGCCGGAAGGGGGAGGTGGCCCCACCTACCCAAACATGTAAAAATTTCGCCGCTAAGGCGCGTTTTTTGCTCGCCAGCGGCGTCCGTTTCGTGCTCGCGCAATCACGTATGAACTATACGCTCATGCGCTGCGCGCGATACGTCCTTGCTGGCGAGCAAAAATCACACCTTAGCGGCGAATTTTGAGAGCTCGGGCAAATTTATTTTTTCGTACTCAGCGTCATCCCCTCGAAGGAGGGGATCTTGTAAAGGTGGCGCGTTGTAAGATCCCCTCTTGCGAGGGGATGACGGCGTAGTGGCGCGGGATGACAGAGTAGTAGCGCGGGAATGATTCGGGATAGTGAGAACTTGCTGCAGCAGACATTCCATAAAAAAGGGGTGGGACCCAGCACAGGACCCACCCCTTACAGTTTTGTCCTCGTAGGAGAGAACAATGCCACATATTATTATAGAGTATTCAGCGGATGTTGCCGGACAGATCGATATCAATGAGTTGATCGCAGCAACGCATGCTGCTGCATTGTCGTCTGACCTGTTTCCCGAGTACGACATCAAGACCCGTGCCATTGCCTACCAACAGCATCGAACCGGCCAAACCCAGGACTCTTTTGTTCATATCGCCGTGCACCTGCTGTCGGGTCGTAGCGATGAACAAAAAATTATGCTCAGCGAAAAAGTACTGGCATCGATTGAGCCATTGTTGCCGCGAGTCGTCAGTGTCGGGGTCGAGATCTGTGATATCCACCGTGCCAGCTATCTAAAGCGGGTGAAATAGCGGTCGGGTTTAAAGATCGTCTCGCAAAAGAGCCTGCGCCTCGGCAGGGTCGATTTGGCGCAGTGTATTTAACAAATTCCAGGCGTCTTTTTCATCGACAATCAGGTACTCATTGTCAGGCGCAAGTCCGCGCTGGTACGCACAGATACAGACGCTCATACAAAGGCGCATGCAAATCAGATCAAACATGACTCCGATCTCAACATCGGTTAGCGGCAGCGTTCGATGATAACCCCGCAATATGGCTTGAGCATTGCGCATTGGATCGGGTTGGCCGAGCATCGCATAGGTTGCCGCAATCGCCGGTTCTACCACCAGCCACGAGTGCACCATATCTCCAAAATCAATAATACTGACCAGTTTTTTGCAGGTTTCATCGACCAGAACATTGCCTTTGTTGGCATCATTATGAATCACTGCAAGGCGTAAATCGCTTTCGACTGCAATCACCCGCTGCCTGAAGCCCGCCTCGAAATGCTCGACCAGTGCACGCTGCGTATCATTTTCCAGCAAGGATTTAAAGCTTTCGATTCGCTCCAGCCCACCACGCATTTCCCACAGCAAAGGCCTTTCCAGCGCCGCATGGGTAAATCCTTCGAGGGCCAGATCGAGTCGAGCCAGGCTTTGGCCGAGTTCTTCGAGCAATCCTGTTTCGAGATAATTGCATTGATTGAGCAGACGCCCATCGATGAAAGGCAGCACTCGACAGGCATGTTCCAATCCCTGCGAGCTGCGCGTATATTCGATCAGGCGACCCTTGACCGAAGCCACCGCGGTAACGATTCCCGGGAATACCCGAGCTCTGCTGAGACGATCAAATACCTGATGCTGGCATTCGAGCATCGCAGGTGATTCATCGATATTGGCAATCTTGAATACGAACTTCCCGCGCGCGTCTTCGATCAGGAAATTGAGGTCCCGTTCGCCATTCAGCAGTCGAATCGGGCCATCGATGGCAAATAGATCGCGCGCGATTTGCGTCGCCTGGCATAGGTCAAACTCAGGTAGTGTGCAACTTTCCGACATAATGCATTCGGTCAAATATGGCTATTGTACAAATTGCAGTACGGGTGTCGCAAATCCGTAATAAGCAGTCGTGTGTATAGCAACCCCGGCTTC
>QIJI01000291.1 GCA_003231795.1 Gammaproteobacteria bacterium | reverse complement strand
AGGGTTATCCGACCGCATTGCACCGCCGGTTAATACAGGAACATGGAGTTTGCCCGATACATCGACGCAGTTTTAAACCGGTCAGGGACCTGCTGTAGTGAGCAATCGATTCGTTCACCTGCATCTGCACAGCGAGTACTCGTTACGGGATAGTACCGTCAGGCTTAAGCCCCTGGTGCAACAAATACGCGATCGCGGCATGGCTGCGGTCGCTTTAACCGATCTGTCGAACATGTTTGCGGCGGTCAAACACTACAAGGCTGCAATTGCGGCAGGCATCAAACCTGTTTTTGGCGCTGACGTATGGATTTTGCATCCCGAGCGGAAGCAACCCTTGAGCCGGCTGGTTTTACTTTGCCAGAACGATCAGGGTTATCTGAATTTAAAATGCCTCGTGTCAAGGGCCTATCTTGAAGGGCAGACCGCCGATCGAGCCGCTATCAATATTGAATGGCTGCGACAGGCAAGTGATGGGCTAATCGCGTTATCCGCCTGTGTTGAAGGTGATATCGGGTTCGCCATCAAAATGCAGAATATCGAGCTTGCCGAAACCTGCTTGCAACAATGGATTGAAATATTCGGCAATCGATTTTTCCTTGAATTGCAACGAACCGGTCGAGCCCACGAGGAAGCCTATATCAGCCAGGCGGTATCCTGGTCACAGTCGATGCAGGTTCCTCTGGTCGCAAGTAACGACGTGCGTTTTATCGATGCGGAAGATTTCGATGCGCATGAAGTTCGCGTTTGTATCTGCAGCGGATTTACGCTCGAAGATGAGCGACGACCCAAACTGTATACAGCCCAACAATATTTACGCTCGAGTGAAGAAATGGTTGAGTTGTTTGCCGATATTCCCGAGGCGATCAGTAACTCAGTCACAATTGCAACTGCCTGTAATCTGCGCCTGCAACTGGATCAAGCCTATTTACCGGAATACCCGATCCCCGAGGGATTCACCACCGACAGTTATTTTCGCCACGTATCGGAACAGGGGCTGGAACAGCGGCTCGAATTTCTACAGCAGCAATTGAGCGAGGGCGAAACTCTATTACCAGAGCCTTACCATGAACGCCTGAAAACTGAACTCGATGTGATTACCGAAATGGGTTTTCCCGGGTATTTTCTTATCGTTATGGATTTTATTGCCTGGGCCAGGAAACAGGCCATTCCGGTCGGGCCCGGAAGGGGTTCAGGTGCAGGCTCGCTGGTTGCCTATGCGCTAAAAATCACCGACCTCGACCCGCTCGCTTATGAGTTGCTGTTCGAACGCTTTCTCAACACCGAACGGGTGTCGATGCCAGATTTCGATATCGACTTCTGTATGGATAGACGCGACGAAGTCATTGAGTATGTGGCTGAATCGTATGGACGCGACCAGGTTTCCCAGATCATTACCTACGGCACGATGGCAGCCAAAGCCGTTATCCGGGATGTCGGTCGGGTAATGTCCCATCCTTACGGATTTGTCGACCGCATTGCCAAACTGGTCCCGTTTGAAGTGGGTATCACGCTCGATAAAGCACTGCAACAGGAAGCGGCGTTACTCGAACTCTACCAGCAGGAAGAAGAAGTAACGATGCTGATCGATATGGCCAAATCACTCGAAGGGCTCACTCGAAACGTTGGTAAACATGCCGGTGGTGTCGTCATATCACCTAGCCATCTGACCGATTTTACCCCGCTATATTGTGAGTCAGGCGGTTCCGGCCTGGTCTCGCAATTCGACAAGGACGATGTCGAAGCGGTAGGCCTGGTCAAATTCGATTTCCTCGGTTTGCGCACCCTGACTATCATTGACTGGAGCGTTCGCGCCATCAATGCCAAAGGGTCAGATGATCTACTTGAAATAGAGCGCATCCCGCTGGATGACGCTGCCACCTTCAAGCTGCTGCAGGCCTACCAGACAACGGCCGTGTTCCAGCTTGAATCACGCGGTATGAAAGACCTGATCAGGCGCCTGCAACCCGACAGTTTCGAGGATATCATCGCGCTGGT
>QIJI01000466.1 GCA_003231795.1 Gammaproteobacteria bacterium | reverse complement strand
ACCGCCGAAGACTTGCCCGATGCGTCATTTGCCGGGCAGCAGGAGACTTATCTGAATATCAAAGGTATCGAGCAGATTTTAGATGCCATTAAACTGGTATTCGCGTCGCTGTTTAATGATCGCGCCATTTCCTATCGGGTGCATCAGGGATTTGCGCACGACGATGTTTCGTTGTCCGCAGGCATTCAGCGTATGGTTCGCAGCGATCTTGCTTCCAGCGGGGTCATGTTCAGCATTGATACCGAATCCGGATTTGAAGACGCGGTATTTATAACCAGCAGTTATGGCCTCGGTGAAACGATAGTTCAGGGTGCGGTCAATCCGGATGAATTCTATGTATACAAAAAAACTCTGGGTCTTGCCGAACACAGTATTTTACAAAGAAACCTGGGCAGCAAGTTGATCAAGATGATTTATGCCGCGGGTGATTCGCTAGATGAGGCCATTCAAACCGTCGATGTCGATGATTCTGATCGTAGCCGGTTTTCCATTGACGATGCTGAAATCACGGCTTTGGCAAAAATGGCGATTACCATCGAAGGCCATTATGGCCGCCCGATGGATATCGAGTGGGCCAAGGATGGTGAAGATGGCAAGCTGTATATCGTACAGGCGCGCCCTGAAACGGTGCAGTCTCGAGCTAGTCAGGTGATCGAACGCTATCTGTTGAAACAAACGGTAGAACCATTGATTACCGGTCGAGCAGTCGGACACCGCATCGGCCAGGGACCTGCACGTGTTATCAGTGACCTGTCACAGATGGACCAGATCAGGGATGGAGATGTGCTGGTGACAGACATGACGGATCCGGACTGGGAGCCGATCATGAAAAGGGCTTCGGCCATTGTGACCAATCGGGGCGGACGTACCTGCCATGCCGCGATTATTGCACGTGAATTGGGGATCCCCGCGCTGGTCGGGACTGGCAATTGTACCGAGGTGATCAGCCATGACAGCTTGATAACAGTTTCCTGCGCCGAAGGAGATACAGGATTTGTATATCCGGGTTTACTCGAATTTGAGCACCAGCAACACGAGTTGTCCAGCATGCCGGAAATTCCGGTAAAGATTATGATGAATGTCGGAAATCCGGAACGCGCCTTCAGTTTCGCGCGCCTGCCACACGCGGGTATTGGCCTCGCGCGGCTGGAGTTTATTATCAGTAACATGATCGGAATTCATCCAAAAGCATTACTCGAATTCGATCGCATGGAACCTAAGTTGCAACAGGCCATTCGAGAACGTATTTCAGGATATGCCGGTCCGGTTGAATATTTCGTAGAACGCCTGAGCGAAGGCATTGCCACCCTGGCCGCTGCATTTGCTCCGGAAAAGGTAATTGTGCGCATGTCGGATTTCAAATCAAACGAATATGCGCACCTGCTGGGTGGTGAAGTGTTCGAACCTCATGAAGAAAATCCGATGCTCGGTTATCGGGGGGCTTCGCGTTATATCAGTAAAGACTTTAAACCCTGTTTTCAACTCGAATGCGAAGCGATTAAAAGAGTTCGTAATCAAATGGCCCTGAGAAATATTGAAATTATGATTCCGTTCGTGCGGACATTAGGTGAAGCCGGCGCGGTACAGGAGCTATTGAAAGAAAATGGTCTGGAACGCGGTGTCGATGATTTCAGAGTCATTATGATGTGTGAAATCCCGTCTAACGTGATTCTTGCAGATCAGTTTCTTGAGTACTTCGATGGATTTTCTATCGGCTCCAACGATCTTACTCAATTAACCCTTGGTCTGGACCGAGACTCAGGATTGGTCGCCGCCTCATTTGATGAACGCGACCCTGCAGTAATGGCATTGTTAAAGAGCGCGATTGAGGCCTGTAAAAAAGCGGGCAAGTATGTTGGCATCTGTGGTCAGGGGCCATCAGACCACCCGGACCTGGCGCGTTGGCTGCTCGAACAGGGAATTGACAGCATTTCACTGAATCCGGACTCGGTGATTGAAACCTGGTTGTTTATGGCGGAACAGCAAAAATCCGAGTAGA
>QIJI01000283.1 GCA_003231795.1 Gammaproteobacteria bacterium | reverse complement strand
TCGACACTATGTCGAGCGCTCTGACCGAGCTAAAGTCAAGCAGGGTACGGCATAGCGCCGTCGCAGTACGACTGCATGGATGCAGGAGGTAGAGTAATGCAGGAGCAATTGCCGAGAAGGCTGGTGAGATATGCGGGCTAGCATCATTCCACTGATAGGTCGTGCTTTCGCCTACCTGATGATCAGTGGTGTCTTTCTATATCTATTCAACAATTACCTGGTTTACTGGCAGGAACTGCCGGGCAGTTACATCCTGTTTTCGCATTACGGCTGGTTTGGCCTCGAAGCATTGAATGAACCCTTGAATGAGGAGCAGATTACTCAAGGCTGGATACAGGTGGTTTTTTATCTGTCGGTATTGTTTGCCTGTGTCGTATATACGTTAAAAACCCCTGCTCGAAATCTTGATCAGGAAAGTGTTCGATTCGCAGCACTTTCGGCTTATATCATACGATTTGCGTTCTGGTCGGTCTTACTGATCGGTTTTGTCGACATGATCATATCCTTTCTAAGAGTTGAAGACCTGCTCGAATATGTGGTAGGCGAATGGCTCTCGCAACAACTGGGGCGCCCTATCTTCCGCGGCACTTATGTTCATTACCCGCTACTCGTCGGCGCATTATTTATTGCTGCGTGGAAACCCGGTGTGAGCTTCACCTGGTTAGCATTGATGTGTGTGATGGCTGAATTTTTAATCGTCGTCACCCGATTCGTTTTCTCCTACGAACAGGCTTACATGGGAGACGTGGTGCGGTTCTGGTACGCCGGACTTTTCCTGTTTGCCAGCGCCCAAACGCTTGTCGAGGAAGGTCATGTTCGGGTTGATGTTCTTTATGCGACTTTCAGTCGACGCAAAAAAGCATTGTTCGATTCGATTGGTTGCCTGCTGCTGGGAATGCCGGTCTGCTGGGTAATCCTGATGCATGGCATGGGCGGACGAGGTAACAGCATTAACAGCCCAATACTGAGTTTTGAAGTCTCTCAAAGCGGTTATGGCATGTATGTGAAGTACCTGATGGCCGCTTTCCTGATCATATTTGCGATAACCATGTTGATTCAGTTTGTCAGTTTTCTGTTGTACAACCTGGGGCAACTCTACCAGCACACTGATGATGAAGAACCCCGGTCTTACCAGCAATTAGTTGCCGGGAAAGGTAGTTAACTTATGGAACTCTACTTTCTGATTCTGCTGGTTGCGATTATGGTGTTTGCCCTGACAGCCGGGTTTCCAGTGGCATTTTCACTACCTGGTGCCGCCATCGTCACCGTAGCAATTGCCGCGTTTTGTGGCTGGATATTTGAAGGCAATACCGACGCTTATTTTGTGCTCGGCGGCCCTAATCAATGGCTCAGCGCCGGTGTTACCAACTATCGAAGTCTGTACTGGGTAGTCGAACGCGACACCCTGATAGCCATTCCTTTGTTTATTTTCATGGGAATCATGCTGCAGCGATCGAAAATTGCCGAAGACTTGCTGGTTGCAATGGCACAACTTTTCGGTCCGATACCTGGGGGACTTGGTATCTCGGTGGTATTTGTCGGTGCTTTACTGGCGGCAACAACCGGCATCGTCGGCGCAACCGTGATAGCGATGGGGTTAATTTCGCTACCGGCCATGTTACGCAACAATTATTCCAAATCTCTTGCCTGCGGCACTATCTGCGCGTCGGGAACTCTGGGGCAGATAATTCCGCCTTCGATTGTGTTAATCATTCTTGCCGATCAGTTGTCGAGCGCCGCTGATCAGGCGGCAACCGCGCGTAAATCAGAGTATAAGCAGGCGACGGGTGAATTCTCAATGCCGGGTGATTTCGATGTCGTCACCGCAAGCGCCGGCGACATGTTCATGGGTGCCTTTATCCCCGGCATGATTCTGGTCGGCCTGTACATGTTGTATATATTGGTTTCAGCGTTAATCAATCCAGAAAAGGCACCTCCGGTACCGTTCGAAGGAAAATACGATTTTCGATTTCTGATCAAGGTATTGCTTGCACTGGTACCCCCCC
>QIJI01000072.1 GCA_003231795.1 Gammaproteobacteria bacterium | reverse complement strand
CTGTTACTGGCCACAGACATTCCACCTTGTCGTTGCGAATGCCGACATACCAGTCGTAGATATTACAAGTAGGGTCACAGTGACCCGGGATTAGTTTCAGCTTGTCGTTCAGTCGCAGTTTGTTTTGCGGGTCTGAAATGACACCGTGTTCATCGGAACATTTGATATATTCAACGTCGTCCCGTCCGAAGATAACCGGTAATCCGGAGTCGACGCTCTGCGCCTTCAGCCCGGCGTCACAGATGGCTTTATCAACTTTGGTTTTTGACATAACCGAGGTCCAGATGAAGAGGCTGTTTTTAAACTCTCCGATAAATTCACCCTGGCTGTCGAGTACACGTTGATAGTCAGCGTCCATAAAAATATATGAACCGCATTGCATTTCATTGTAGACGCCTGAGACGCCTTCGAAATAATAAGAACCGGTACCGGCGCCGCCGACGATATCGCATTGCAGTCCGTTAGCGCTTAACATCTCCACGGTTTCTTTAACCTGCTCGATTGCAGCTTCAATCTGTTGCCCGCGTTTATCGAAATCATGCACGTGCTGCGCGGCGCCCTGATAAGCCTGGATGCCGGAAAAAACCAGCCCATCGCTGGCGTCGATTCTTTTAGCTAGTTCAACCACGGGTTCACCTGCCTGCACGCCACAGCGTCCGGCACCGCAATCGATTTCAACCAGGCATTCGATGATTACGCCATGTTTTGTCGCGGCTGTTGAAAGATCGTCAATATTGCCCGAATCGTCTACACAGACCAGGGTCCGGGCCTTGTGCGCCATCTGTGCCAGCCGGTCAATTTTTTTCGGGTCGACCACCTGGTTTGAAACCAGTACGTCTTTAACCCCGGCGGCGACCAGCGCTTCTGCCTCGGATACTTTCTGACAGCAGACTCCACAGGCCGCGCCATGTTCGATCTGATACAGCGCTATGTCGGCGGATTTATGGGTTTTGGCGTGGGCGCGATGACGCAAACCATTTTGTTCGATGAACGAGCGCATCACCTGCACGTTTTTTTCAAACGCATCCAGGTCAATTATTAACGCCGGGGTGGCGACATCGTTCAGGCTCATTCCAGGTTCAGCCGGAACATTGAGTCCGACTACCAGTGAGCTAGATTTATTAACTGCATTCATCAGTATTCTCCAGAACTACATCCAGGGTAGTTTGTTTAAATCAACATTTCCGCCGGTGATAATAACGCCGACGCGCTTGCCTCGAAACAGGTCTTTGTTTTTCAGAATGGTTGCCAGCGGTACGCTCGAAGAGGGTTCGATTATCATTTTCATGCGTTGCCAGGTTAGAAACATGGCATCGATAATTTCAGTTTCGCTGGCGAGTAAAATATCGCTGACGTAGTTAGATACGAAATGCCAGGTGCGTGGGCGCAAGCTGACTTTCAATCCATCGGCTACGGTTTGCGGCGCATCGTCTTCGATGATTTCGCCTGCCTTGAAAGACCGATAAGCGTCGTCGGCGTTTTCGGGCTCAGCCGCATAAATTTTGGTATCAGGTGATCGGTTTAGCAAGCCGAGGCAAGTACCCGATATCATTCCGCCACCCCCGATCGGGGCAACCAAAGCATCGAGATTGCCAACTTCCTCGAGCAATTCGAGCGAGCAGGTTGCCTGGCCCGCAATGACTCGAGCATCATTATATGGATGTACAAAATCAGCCCCGGTATCTGCGACTACCTGTTCCAGCATCGCTTCGCGCGCGCTTAAAGAGGGTTCGCATTCGAGCACGGTACCACCGTAGCCTTTGACCGCGTTCTTTTTTGCTTCGGGCGCGGTATTGGGCATGACGACGGTTGCATGAATTCCGCGCCGGGCAGCGGCATAACTTAAACACAGCGCGTGATTGCCGGAGGAATGCGTGGTGACGCCGTTTGCGGCGGCTTTATCACTGAGGCCGAAGACCGCATTGCTGGCACCGCGAACTTTGAACGCGCCGGCTTTTTGAAAATTTTCACATTTGAAGAACAGCTCTGCGCCAGTGAGCTGATTCAAATAGC
>QIJI01000197.1 GCA_003231795.1 Gammaproteobacteria bacterium | reverse complement strand
AAGTGTGCCAAACATTACGCCGCACAAGGGAGACGGAATCGGTCGCTGGTCCGCGTCGGACATCGAGTATTTCCTGGACATCGGCATGTTGCCGGACGGGGATTTCAGTGGCGGCGCAATGGGTGCAGTGATAGAAGACAGCACCAGCCGCATGACCGGTGCAGATCGCATGGCCATCGCCATTTATCTTAAGTCGCTGCCAGCCATCGCTGATCCATAAATTCAGCGCTGTTTTCGACCGCTCCCGTTTCTCACCAGGTTGTCCCTGGCGCCCCAGTCGATGGCGCACCGGCACAGGGAATTGACCACGCGCCGGGTTAAAATTCAGAAATTGCCTATACTGTAATCAGACGCAACTAACAGAAGAGCCTGCAGATGCCTGAAATTTCCTTGCTGGGTTGGATTCACACGATTGTCGCGATTGTTGCCCTGATTGCCGGTTTTTACACGCTGGCGATTAACAAAGTGATTTCTCCAACACAAAAACCGGGCCAGCTCTATTTGATCGGTACCCTTATCGCGGCGGCGACCGCCCTGATGATTTACCAGCGTGGCGAATTCGGGCCAGGCCATGCACTTGCTGTTCTTACTTTACTCGCCCTGGCCAGCGGTTTCGCCGTTCGCAAAATACCGCTATTCGCGCCGATAGCCGATTATCTGCAAGCCTTGTGTTTTTCGGCAACGCTGCTTTTTCACATGATTCCCGCGATAACCGATGGGCTATTACGCCTGCCTGTTGGTAACCCGGTACTCACGGATCCCCACGATCCCCTGTTGAAGAAATTTTACCTGGCGTTTCTTGCTGTTTTCCTGGTGGGTTATGCGATGCAGATTCTGTGGCTCCGGAAACGAAAAAAGACCTGAAAACACATTTGCCAAAACAGACTATTCAAAGCAGCCACCGCCATCCAGGTTAGTAACGGTAGCTCACAAGGCGTTTTCGACGACCCCCACCGGAGTGGACAGCTAATATGACATGGGAAACGATGAGCGCAATAGCCGAGGTAGTTGCTGCAATCGCAGTTCTTGCCTCTCTGTGGTATCTGGCAATTCAACTTCGGCAAAATACGGAACTCGCCCGCGCTGAGCTGGAGGTTCGGCTGGGCGTAATTTGGGCGGAATTACACGACAGCATGATTGAAAACCCTGAGTTGGCGAAAGCTTACGATCTTGCCGAAAAAAACTGGAGCGAAATAGACGAAGAGGGTGCACGCGCGTACCTGTGGTTTGTCGCCAAGTCTTTTCACGTTCTGGAGGGAATGTATCGACAACACAGGCGTGGTTTGCTGGCCAAAGAGGTATGGGAACCTTACGAACATTACATTTTCGGCGTGCTGCAAATCGAAGCAGTCAGAGGGTGGTGGGAAAGCGATGGATCACTGACCGCGAAACAGTTTAAGGATCACGTAGACAACTTGTTGCGGAGGCCAAACGCTCCGCGCTGGCGCCAGGTCAGTACCGCTGAAATGATCCCGGACAAAAATTAATTTCGATTCAGCAGCACAGAGGAGCCATGATTGTCGTCTCGATCCCCCGGCACCGCTTCCGCCGGGGGAGGGTTCCGCTTCTTAAACAGGAAGCAAAAGCTACGCGGTGACAATGTCCGCTTTGAGACTGTCCAGAAATGCCATTACTTCGCCGCCCTCAGTCGGGCCAACACCCAGCTCGCCAGCAACCCAAGCAGCCGGGGTCGGACCAGCATAACTTGCTAATCCTTCAGTGAATTGGCGAGAAATTGTTCCGTTTCTCACCCTTAAAGTGGCCTTTTCACTATCGATATAGACGATTAGCGTCTCGTTTCTGGACCAATAGTAAATCGATCTGTGAACGTGTTAATTCGCCATATCGATAGCGAAATGTGCTGATTAAGAGTCCAAATGGCCCAGTTTCAAGGTTTATTGCTCTTGATAATAATGGGTTGCGATGGTCCGACCCCTCAACCCGACACACGCAGCAATTTGCTTTTCATCGATATCAGGATACATTTCTGCACATGATAAATAGAAAGGCGAAAGCATGAACCTTGGCAAACTTT
>QIJI01000207.1 GCA_003231795.1 Gammaproteobacteria bacterium | reverse complement strand
GCAGATAGGTACTGCCGGTGTTGGTCAGTTGCAATGATCGCGCGCCACGCAAAAACAGCGTCTCGCCGACAAAGTTTTCCAGCAATTTGATCTGCTGGCTAACCGCCGACTGGGTAACATTTAATTCTTCCGCAGCCTGGGTAAAACTCAGGTGGCGCGCCGAAGATTCAAAAACCCGCAACCATTGCAGCGGGGGCAAATCCTTCATTCCCAAAACTCCCGAAAGATCTCATAAGGAACACATTAGTATAACTAATACTATGAGTCAGAAAATATTGATTGTCCAGTCAGTCGGGCTGCGCTTTAATTCTGTTTCAATCCATATTAAAGGGAGCAGGACATGTCCATAGCCGCTGTCGATACACAATCACCTACCCCGGAAAGCGATCCACACTACGAAGACCGGATTAACCTGGCTGCTGTTTTTCGCATGACTGCCCGGCTAAACATGGACGAAGGTGTTGCCAATCATTTTAGTTACGCGGTATCGGACGACGGCAGCCAGTTTCTGGTCAACCCGTTTGGTCGGCACTTCTCGAATATCCGGGCCAGTGATCTGCTGCTGCTGGATGTAAACAGCGACTCGGCTGAACATGCCGATCCCACCGCCTGGGCGATCCATAGCGCGATGCATCGTAACCTGCCGCAGGCACGATGTGTGCTGCATGTACACTCGAAATTCGCAACGGTACTGGCGTCGCTCGAGGATTCCCGCTTACCCGCAATCGATCAAAACGCGATGCGTTATTTTAACCGCCTGTCTATCGACGATGGATACGATGGAATGGGCCTGGGCGAGGAGGCAGAACGGCTCACGACAGCACTCGGCAACAATCGTGTTGTGGTGATGGGAAATCACGGGGTGATGACTGTCGGCAGTACCATTGGTCGCGCATTTGACGAACTGTTTTATTTCGAACGTGCCTGCGCGAACTACATCACGGCTTTAACAACCGGAATCCCGCTGCGAATCGCGAGCGATGAAGTGGCCGAAAAAACGGCCCGCCAGTGGGAGGAATATATCGACAAGGTGGGTATTAGCGAGGTTCATCTTGAGCAGATTCGAGTCATTCTTGATCGCGAAGAACCTGACTACAAACTGTAAAACCTGATGTCCATATCCACCAGCAAACCGACCCCGACCAACGCCGCCTCGTCCGGGGTTGCGATCGCCCGGGCTTGATCTGGCTGGCGTTATGGGTTGCGTTGCTCGTGTTCAGCGGCTTTCTGTACAAGCTTTCGATGGACAGCATCTGGATGATTCCGATGATGATTGTGTTTGGCAGTATTATCGCGTTACCGTCATACGCGTTATCACATGAATGCGCGCACGGCACCGCATTTCGTAGCCGCTGGCTGAACGAGACCCTGTTCTGGATATCGTCGCTAGTCTATTTTGAAGAGCCTTATTACCGCCGTTACGCCCACGCCCGCCATCACACTTACACCTGGATCAACAGGCTCGACGCACAGATACCATTTAACACACCGATGACTTTCCGTGGCTGGTTATGGGAAATTAGCGGAATCGGCTATTTCGTATTTATCTTCAAGGTAGTGGTGTTCAACGCAGTCGGCAAATTCAGCGACAATATCCGTGATTTCACACCTGCAAGTGAACTACCCCGATTAAAATGGAGCGCCCGCCTGTTCCTGTCATTTTATGTTCTGCTGGCGATAGCCGTTGTTCTCGGTGCTGACTGGATATTATGGTACCTGGTCTTGCCACGCATCGTTGGCGGGCCGGTTTTGTTTCTATACACGCTACTGCAACATATTGACATGGAAGAAGATCAACTCGATATCCGGCGCTCGACCCGCAGCTTCGAGACCAACGCGTTCAGTCGTTTTCTCTATATGAATATGAATTATCATGTCGAACAACACCTGTACCCGACGATTCCCTTCCATGCATTACCGGCGCTGAACCAGGCGGTCAAAGATCAGGTACCCGAGCCCGATCCAGGTTTTTTTATCAGCAACTACCGCGTATTGAAAACCATACTCGCCCGCAGCCTTGGTCGTGCACCGATGGTGAACC
>QIJI01000260.1 GCA_003231795.1 Gammaproteobacteria bacterium | reverse complement strand
AAACCCAGTAAAAGTTCGCAGCGCAAACGTCTCGACGGAAAAACACAGCGCGGCAAAACTAAAATGTTACGTGGCCGAATTTCGGGAGAATAGTTCGAAACCTAACCCGATTTCAGCACGGCAGGAGTTTTGGAAGCGCGTTAATTTAGTTTGAATAGCTTTCGCAGTTTGGAACAGCCCGAAGCCCTTGGCTTTCCGCTAGCGAGGTGTTCGCGCACAAGACCGTCGCGAATTCGCTGGCGCTGACGTTCGGCACGACTTTTTCCGGACACCTGTTTCAGGGCCTCGGAGATATCGGTGATCAGACTGCGATCGGTGAGATCGGTCATATCAATGCGGTCAATACCGGTTGGTGATGTGTCGTAGTTCATATTCGTAATTTGCGTCTTAAGTTACCGAAATATAGTTTTTTGATGGAAAATTAAAAGTGGCATATTTCACATCTTCAGATCTTGGCCGATAAAACCTTTGAAATCCGTGATCAACGGCAAATATTTAATGTAATTTGTGAAGTAGTTCTGCCAGAAATAATTCCTCATTTGATCCTAAACATTGTTCAAGTTCTGCCGATAACCCTTGAACCTGCTGCGTATCACAAAACTGGAATACTTAAGACCGGGAGATAACAATTAGTACCAGCCTGGAAAAAATGAATATCGATCAGCACCCGGTATTGCCTAATCGTGATCAGGATCGCTTTTCCGATCTGGTGAATACGATCGACGGTATCGTCTGGGAAGCCGATGCGATCAGTTTCGATTTCACTTATGTCAATTCGTTTGCCGAGCAATTGCTGGGATATTCGGTCGAGGACTGGTATCGGCCCGGCTTCTGGGTCGAGATCATGCATCCGGAGGATAAATCATGGGCACCCAACTACTGCATGGATTGTCTCAATCAGAAAATTGCCAATTATGAATTCGAATATCGTGTCATCAGCAAGGAAGGACGGGAGGTCTGGTTACGCGACCTGGTGACCCTGTGTTTTGAAAACGGAAAACCCCGCTGGTTGCGCGGGATCATGGTCGATATCACCTTGAGGAAAGCCATCGAAAAGCAGGTCGAATCCAGTAAAGCGAGGTTTCAATCGATTTTTAAAACCGCGCCGGTTGGAATCATTCTGGTTGATGCACAAAGCCACGCGATAGTCGAAATGAATCCGGCTTATTGCAAACTGGTGGGGCGCGATCGCGACACAGTATTTAAAGCAGGCTGGGAGTCTTATACCCATCCTGATGACCTCAGTGATGAAATGGATCACGCCATTAGCGTGGCGCGAGGTGATCTGAACCAGGCCAACTACGTCAAGCGATACTTCCGCCCGGACGGTAAGCAGGTGACAGCCAGGATGCAGATGGTCACCCTGGGCGATGAAAAGGCAATCGATGAATCGCAGTACCTGATTATTCTCGAAGATATTACCGAGCGCCAGGAATTTGAAAACAAAATCTGGCGCCAGGCCAATTACGATTATCTGACCGATCTTCCGAATCGCAACATGTTCCAGGACCGGGCTTCGCAGTTGATCAAGGAATATTCGCGCAGTCATCAGAGTTTTGCGGTAATGATGATCGATCTCGATGGTTTCAAGGATGTTAATGATACATTGGGTCATGTCATGGG
The DNA here is from genome assembly GCA_003231795.1 of Gammaproteobacteria bacterium. Lineage (GTDB taxonomy): Bacteria > Pseudomonadota > Gammaproteobacteria. The sequence continues at coordinate 420 of QIJI01000260.1, read as the reverse complement.
TGATGAATTGCTGATCCAGGCTTCGCAACGAATTCAAACCTGTATCCGGGATTCGGATACGTTGGCTCGTCTCGGTGGCGATGAATTTGTAGTCATTCTGTCGCAGTTGAGTCGACTCCCCGGAGTGGAGCGGGTGGCTGGTAAGATAACCGCCGCGCTTGCACAGGTATTTGAACTTGAGCTGGGTCAGGCGTATGTATCGGCGAGTATTGGTATCACCACTTATCCGGATGACGCTGATGCGGTTCTGGATCTGCTGAATAATGCCGATCAGGCGATGTATCTGGCTAAACGCAAGGGGCGCAATCGATACCAGTTCTTTACCGAAGACTTGCGCGATCAGGCATTGACGCGCATGAACCTGGTTAATGATCTGCGAGTCGCGGTCGAACAAGAGCAATTCGAGCTGCATTACCAGCC
>QIJI01000210.1 GCA_003231795.1 Gammaproteobacteria bacterium | reverse complement strand
ATCTTGATACATGTATGGACTCCGTCGGGTTTTTGGTTCAACTTAAATCTATCCTCGTTAGAGGAAGGAGTCCATACATCGCGCAGGCGGGGATCTTACAACCGGATGAATTTGCAAGATTCCCGCCGGCGCGGGAATGACAGTACCTATTACATAACGTTACTTTTTACTAGCCTCGTAGGATTCGGCATCCGCATACGGAAACCACCAGAAGTCCTGGCTGCCGCAGTTCGGATCCAGCCAGAAAAATTTCGTCTTGCGAAAGGTTTCCAGACCCTCCGGTCCGAGCTGGCGCCCAATTCCACTCGACTTGGTGCCGCCGAAAGGACCCGCATCATTGTCCAGCAATGGCGCATTAACCCAGACCATGCCGCCGTCGAGTTCTTCCGAAGCGCGAATGCTTTCACGCATATCCATCGTGTACAGAACAGCGCCAAGACCATATTCCGAATTGTTGGCATATTCGAGCGCCTGGTCAAAACTGTCGACCTTACAAATGGGAGCAACAGGCCCAAAGATTTCATTATTCAGAATATCCATATCCGGATTGCAATCGGTTAGCACAGTCGGATCAACAAACCAGCCTTTATCCTGGTCTTGCGGGCGACCACCTCCATGAAGCAGTCGGGCTCCTTGCTCCTGCGCATGCGCTAACACGCCCTCATATCGAGTGCGCTCTTTTTCCGCGACCATGGGTCCCATTTCCACCTGCTCGAGACCATTACCGATACGGATCGCTTTGGCGTGCTCGATGAGTTTTTCAACAAATTCATCGTGCACGGATTCATGCACAAAAAAGCGCTCTGCCGAAACGCAGATCTGTCCGCAATTCATATAGGCAGAAAACGCGGCACCCCGGGCAACCACATCGATCGGTGCCGAAGGCATCACGATAAAAGGATCGTTACCAGATGTTTCGATCAATGTGGGCTTCATCATCTCGCCACACTTGGCCGCAATCGCTCGCCCGGTCGGCACGCTGCCAGTAAAGGCCACCATATTGGTGCGTGGATGCTCAACCAGTTGACGTCCGGCATCACCGGCACCGGTCAGAACCTGGAACAGGCCCGGAGGCAAATGCCGGTTAAAAACTTCGGCAAACATCAGCGTCGTGATCGTGGTGTATTCAGACGGTTTGACAATCACCGCGTTACCACAAGCGAGTGCCGCGGCAGCTTCCCAGGAAAGCAGGCACATCGGGTAGTTGAACGGCTGAATCGATACCACGACGCCAAGCGGCAGTTTAAGCGTGTAATTCAAGTGCCCTTCGACCGCCGGTCCCATGACACGACCAATATCAGTGCGTCCAATTTCGGCATAATAACGAATCGCGGACACCGACCAGAGGACTTCGTCCGCTGACTCTTTAAAGGGTTTACCCATTTCACGGGTTAGTGCCTCTGCCAGAACCGGTTTCATTGTGATTAATTCATTCGCAATTTCATGCATGATCTCGGCGCGCTCCAGCGCACTCATTCGCCACCACTTCTTTTGTGCAATATGCCCGGCTTCAACCGCAGCATCGACTTCAGCAGATGTGGTTTCGGCAATCTGTGCGATTACGGCTTCAGTCGCGGGATCGATTACATCCCTGGCTTCGGTTGCGTCGCTGCGTTTGAATTCACCATTCAGTAATATGGCGTGGCTCTTTTTATTAAACTCGCCCAACACACCCGTACCCGGATCAAAATCTTTTAATTCACCCACTGAAATTCCCCTGGCAATTAATGATCGGCCACTATCCTACCACCATAAAAAAAGAGGGTGGAGGATAATTTCCCTCGGGAAACTGGACAGCTCGGTCAGCGCTAGCGGCCTGATTCTGTCGATCAGTCGTCGCCCGTGTATCAGAGTTTTAAATAGTTGCAACCTGGTGTTCAGCACCCAAAGGCTCCAGGCGAACGCCGGCGCGCAGGTTTTTGTAGTTTAAGTCTGCCAATCTGCAGGGGTGAATTCCGGGTGCAATCACGACCAGGGTCTGGCTCGCAATGGGATCAAAATCAGCACGGAAATGAACCGTGCTTTTAACCGCAACCATTCGCTGTTCGGT
>QIJI01000213.1 GCA_003231795.1 Gammaproteobacteria bacterium | reverse complement strand
GATGTCTATGAATATGAATATTCCGAAAAAACTCACTATATGGATACCCGCTGTATCGAGATTTTTGAAAATGAAATGAGTGTCTATGGTGAACTCACCGTGGGGGTCATCGAAGCGGTGACCCAGGCCGACCACACCCATCGTGCCAAAGCCGAACGGGAATACCAGCAACGACTCCGCGAAAAAGAGCGCCAGGAAGTACTGCGTGCCGCCGAAATCGCCGCCCGCCAACAGCGCGAAGCACAACAGCAGGATCAGGCAGGCGCCAACGTCACACCGCCGGAAAGGCCCGCTGCGACCGAAACCGAATCGGACCAGCAGCTTAAACCGGTAGGGCTGATACCCTTTGGCTATAATCGCCACCGGCGTGAGATCCGCATGACCTTCATTACACCAGCAGAGATAATCGATGAGAACAGGGGCACCATCCAGGCAAAAACCATGGATATTTCCGCATCCGGGGCTCGGATCAAGACCAGTGACCCCGCACTCTGGAAGGAAGGTGACGCACTCGATATTTGCTATCCGGTCATTTACCAACGCATTGGCCGAACCTTCGCAGCCTGCCATTACCAGATTGTTGAGACCTACCAGGAAGGTAAATTTACCGTTGCCAGACTTACCGCTGTACTGGATAACGACGATAATCCGACAATCTTTACCTCAGAGTTGGGTAACTTTATTGAAGCTAACAAGCGTCGCTATAAAATTGATCTTGAAGATTTTACCGAGGCCCTTACGGCCAAAGTATTCGAAAATATTTATGTACAAAGCCTGACCTACGCCCCGTTGCTATTTACCGAAGAAAATAGCCGGTCCGTACTCAAGTACGTCGTGTTTAATCATGCCAGCAATATACTGCAATCACCGATTGCCGAACAGGTGTTATCTGAACTCAGTTCACGACTCGATAAAACACTCATTGAACAGGCACTGACTCAGCAAGAAGACGATAGTTATTCAGACTCATCCAGTGGTATTTATCTGTACGCATTTACCACGGCACGCAAAGAAAGTGAAGGCCAACTCTACTGGGCGCTGGAAAGCGAATTCTCCTCCGACACGCAGAAACATCAGTTTCTGGAACTTGCCATGAGCTACAAGACCTTCCGGGCATGGAAACTTCAACTCAGTCCTGTGGTACTGCCTGCAACGAAACGTTTGGAGATGATTCTGCCGGAACTCGAATCAATATCGTCCGATGATGCCGCGACACTTCAGGAGGAAATGAGTCAGGTGCATCTGGTCGGTGCACTGATCGACATCCGGGCACATCTTGTGCAACCGGAGCAATCTGAACCTAGCGATGATCTCGGCACACTCGAACAGGCATTGTACCCATTTAAGTCCGACCCGACAAACTCGAAGCGCTTTGAACGTATAAAACTTGGACAAAAAAAACAGCGTAGCGAGAGTCGCTATTTTCTTACCACACTGGTGCGTATCAAGTTGGGTGGTAAAACATATCAGGGCGAGTCGATAGATTTTTCGCCCGGCGGGATTAAGGTTCATTTCGATCAGAAGGTAAGTGGGTCAGCGCGAGATTTCGTTGATCTCGACCTGATTGGTTTGCAAAAAAAATTCCGCAAAGAATCGCTGATGAAACAGCCCTATCGGATCGCGCATATTTCTCATGACGGCAGAACCGTATCCTTCGCACGGGATCATCGTTATACCGATCACACAGCATCACGATTTTTCAGAAAATTAATCGAGAGCAACCTCGACAAACTAGGTCAATGCTCGGGTGATGTGTGGATGGTCACACGCTCGGCGATCGTTGAAACAATCGTTTGCCAGTCACTCATGACGCTGCCGTTTTTCATCAGTGGCCGTGGCAAAAATCCTGCCATCGACAGCCTCGCACTGTGTGAAAAGCCACCGATCTTGCTGTGGTTTTTCAACAATCATGACGAGTATGATTTTATGCCCGTCATGCAAGCGGATCGCTGGCAGACATTGCTTGAAAACAGCATGGCCGACAACGGCGAGTTTCTTGAATACTACGAAACTGAGATTTACATATTTCGCGAGCCACCCACAGCCTCACATCCCGA
>QIJI01000124.1 GCA_003231795.1 Gammaproteobacteria bacterium | reverse complement strand
GAGAAGTAACGCTTATAACGTACAGAAGGTACTGTGGACGCTGGCGGAACTTCAACTGAACTCATCGCAATATCTCGCGGGAGTTCATTTACGATGGCAGACATCACCTGTGACTGCTTTTTGTACCGCTATCCGAATATGGGTATGGACCTGCCGCTACCGAAGCAGGTCAGGCAATGGTATCTTCGCCTAACTCAACGCGAAGCTTTTGAACGGGCGAATATGGTTGCGTTTGACGAGCTGAAAGGGCGCAGCGACTTTTAAAGAGACTCAATATGAAAGGTCAGTGTTTATGCACGCGGGTCGTTTTCGAATTAACGCCGCCGATACCCGATATTTATCAGTGTCACTGCTCGTTGTGTCGGCAGGTGAGTGGTGCTGCGTCCAATGCTGCAATGATTATTTCGGCGGCGCAGTTCGGCTGGATTCGGGGTCAACAGGATATCCGACAATTTGCAACTGACAGCGGATTTAAATCGCATTTTTGCGCGCATTGTGGCTCACCGCTACCGAACCTGACCCGTGACGACACAGCATACTGGATCCCGGCAGGGCTGTTGCGGGAGTCTGACGGAATCAACGTCGCTGCACATCTGTATGTCGATTCAAAGGCGCAATGGGACCAGATCGCAACTCAGGCAGAATGCTTCGCTGAAATGCCAGACCCCGATACTCTCAACCAGTTACTCAACTCGAGCAGGCAGAAATGATATTTCCTGCGGCAGGTCACTGAAATGCAATTTCGGTCTATGGAGGTATTGGATTACGACGCGATGATTTCGTTATGGCGGGACTGTGACGGTGTCAGCCTGCGCGATGCCGATTCTATCGATGGGATCGAAAGATATCTCAAGCGTAATCCGGGGTTTAGTTTTGTCGCTATTGTAGACGACAGCCTGGTCGGTACGATTATGGCAGGTCACGACGCAAGGCGCGGTTACATACAGCATCTGGCGGTGGCGAATCGCATGCGAAATACCGGGGTCGCTGCGAAATTGCTTGAGCGAAGTCTGGCTGCTTTAAAAGCAGAAGGTATTTTCAAGTCGCATGTCCATGTGCTCGGTGATAATGCACCGGGACGCCGATTCTGGGAAAACCGGGGTTGGATGCAGCGCGCGGAAATAGTGATGTATTCGTATATTAACGGAGATAGCAAGAACACCTGAATGAAGATAGAAGCTCTCAATCCGGAAAAGCAGGAGGTGCAGGCGTTAATCGAGATTTCTGATTGCTACTATGCCGACCTGTATCCGCCTGAAAGCAACCATCTTACCAGTCACGATGAGCTCGCGCATCCGCAGATGATCTTTATTGGCGGCCGCATGGATGGGGAACTGGTTGCAAGCGGCGCTGCCAGAATCATGAATAATGACGGCGACTATGCCGAGATCAAAAGGGTGTTTGTGTTGGACAGTCATCGAGGTCTGGGACTATCAAAAGCGATCATGAATTATCTCGAGCAGGAAATCAGCAGTCGAGGGATTACACTATTACGACTTGAAACCGGTATCAAACAACCCGAAGCCATCGGGCTATATCGAAAGCTCGGGTACCAGGAGTGTGGACCTTTCGGAGCCTACCAGTCCGATCCGCTTAGCGTTTTTATGGAAAAAGACGCGCTGGCTGGCGCAGGAAACTAACATGAAAATTGCGTTGCTTGGAGACTATGGTGAAACCCTGGTGGCGCATCAGGCGATACCCGTGGCGCTTTCATTAGCAGCCCGTGCGTTATCAGTATCGGTTGACTATGAATGGATACACAGCACTGATATTGATATTTCACGCCTAAAGCGGTTTGACGCGATCTGGTGTGTACCTTTCAGTCCTTACCAGAATCCGGGTGGAATACTGGCTGCTATCGAATTTGCGAGAAACGACGAGAAACCGTTTCTCGGCACCTGTGCCGGTTTTCAGCACGCTGTACTCGAATATGCGCGCAATGTTCTCGGGTAAGCGCAAGCTGAAAGCTCCGAAGACAATCCACATGCCGAAATGCCGTTGATAAATACGCTGGTTTGCCAACTTTACGATGCGTCAGACACAATTATTGTTCAACCAGACA
>QIJI01000496.1 GCA_003231795.1 Gammaproteobacteria bacterium | reverse complement strand
TCCAAATTTGATTTCTCCGGTCGGGTTTACACGGGTGTTCCGGCACCAACTAATTTAACTATCCCGCCGTATTATTTTGTCAGCGAAGATGCGATTCTAATTGGTGAGGATGGGGTAGCCTAATGAGTGATAAAAATAAAGGTAAGGGTCTGATCGGCTGGATTGACGAGCGCTTTCCGCTAACCAAGATGTTTGAAGAGCATCTATCCAAATACTACGCACCGAAAAATTTTAATTTCTGGTATTTCTTTGGATCGCTGGCGCTATTTCTATTGGTGCTTCAGATTGTTACCGGAATATTTCTGACGATGCATTACAAACCCGATGGCGACCTGGCTTTCAGTTCGGTTGAATACATCATGCGCGATGTTGACTGGGGCTGGTTGATTCGATATCTGCACTCTACCGGTGCCTCAGCCTTCTTTGTCGTGGTTTATCTACATATGTTCCGCGGCCTGCTCTACGGTTCTTATCAAAAACCGCGTGAACTGGTGTGGGTGTTCGGCATGTTCATTTTCCTCGCCCTGATGGCGGAAGCCTTCATGGGATATTTGCTGCCCTGGGGGCAAATGTCTTACTGGGGAGCGCAGGTTATCATCTCATTATTCGGCGCCATTCCCATCGTTGGGGATGAGCTGACCCTGTGGATTCGTGGCGATTTCGTGGTTTCCGACGCCACCTTGAACCGTTTCTTCGCATTGCATGTTATCGCGGTGCCGTTGGTACTGTTGCTGCTGGTGGTGATGCACATCATTGCGTTGCACGAAGTCGGTTCGAACAACCCCGATGGCGTTGAAATCAAGGACAATAAGGATGAAAACGGTATCCCGCTGGATGGAATCCCGTTTCACCCGTATTACACCGTGAAAGATATAGTCGGAGTGGTCGTGTTCCTGATCCTGTTCAGTGTCGTGGTATTTTTCATGCCGGAGATGGGTGGCTATTTTCTCGAGTATGCCAATTTTGTGCCGGCGAATCCGTTTAAGACCCCGGAGCACATTGCGCCGGTTTGGTACTTCACGCCCTTTTATGCCATTTTACGCGCTATCCCGCACAAGCTGTCAGGCGTTATGGCAATGTTTGGGGCAATCGCTGTATTGTTCCTGTTACCCTGGATCGACCGTGGCAAGGTCAGGTCGATACGCTACCGGTCGTCCGCTTTCAAGTGGTTACTGACAATGCTGATAGTTTCATTTATCGGGCTGGGTTACCTGGGCGCCATACCGCCGACTCCGGTGCGTACCTATCTTGCCCAGTTGTTCACTGCTGGTTATTTCGGATTTTTCGTCGGCCTGTGGATCATCAGCAAAAACGAAGTCACCCGACCGGTTCCGCAGAGGGTTCAATAATGAAGCAGCTTTTACTCATTGTAGTCAGTTTAATGATGCCTGCCCTGGGCTGGAGTGCCGTTGTTCAAAGCTTTCCCAACGATAAAATTGAAATTGACTGGGACGACAAGGCTTCGATGCAACGCGGTGCGAAAACTTTCGTCAATTATTGTATGGCCTGTCACGCAGCGGGTTATTCTCGATATAACCGGGTCGGCCAGGATCTCGGAATTTCTGATGATATGCTGCGCGACAATCTTATCTTTACCACCGATTATAATGGTGACAGGACCAGGGTTGGTGAATTGATGACAATCACAATGACATCGAGGTATGCCGAAGAGGCGTTTGGTGTCGTTCCGCCTGACCTGTCATTGGTTGCGCGAGTTCGCGGAGTTGACTGGCTCTACAATTATCTGCGTGGATTTTATGTTGATGATTCACGTGAAGAGTTCGGGGTCAACAACGGTGTGTTCGCCAATGTCGGCATGCCCCATGTATTGGCCGAGTTACAGGGCCTGCAAGTACCGAGATATCGAACCCGAACTAACGCTGACGGCGAGGAAGAGGAAATCTTTGTCGGTTTCGACATCGTCAAATCTGGTTCGATGACAAAATCAGAGTATGATCAGACCATTCATGACCTGGTAGCGTTCCTGGATTATCTCGCCGAACCTTATAAGCAGACACGCAAGAACGTTGGTACTGGTGTCATTATCTTTCTGTTGTTCTTCCTTATTC
>QIJI01000369.1 GCA_003231795.1 Gammaproteobacteria bacterium | reverse complement strand
GAGTCGGCTTCGATCACGGATGAGATGCTGGTCGAAGTGGAAAACGATATGGGCAAAGTGGTACTCAAAGCGAAGTTGACCGACGCAGTAGCCCCGGGTGTCCTGTATTCACCCAAAGGCACCTGGTTAGGCACCAGTGAAACCGATCAGACGGTGAATGCGTTGATCGATGCCGAGATGAAAACCGATATCCTCGACGGTGCCTGTTACAACGAAACCTTTGTCGATTTGCGTGCGTTTCAGGAATAAGCAGATGAAAAACTTAACTAAACCGATGCAACAGCTCATCCGCAATTACAACGCAGGTGCAGTGGCGACCGTTAACGACGATGGCAGTCCAGCGGTTTCACCCAAGGCTACATTTGTTGTAGTCAACAAAAACTGCATTGCCTACGGAAACATCCGTTCGCCCGCAACCAGTGCAAACCTGCTGAAAAGGCCTGCGGTAGAAGTCACTTTTATCGATATTCTGCAACGCCTGGCGGTGCGCGTAAAAGGGCAGGCTGAAGTAGTGGCCAAGGATTCAGAACGCGGGCGGCAATTAATGCCCCATTTCGAAGAATACTGGGCCCCTTTTCTGTCGCTAATGCAGGATTTTGTCTGTATCGACATCGAAAACGCCGAGTTGATCACCTCTCCAGGCTATGATGTTGGTCTCACTCGCGACGAATTGGTAACCGCAAACTTCGATAAGCTGAAAGTTCTCAGCAAATTGGTGGTGTAACGTTTCAGCATTATAAACTATTCCAATTATTCAAAATGCTGCGGCCAGACCTGTTCCACCGCGGGTCTGGATCGAACCGTTGCGCACAGGCGTTTTAATTTTGGGCAGTGTTCAAATAAAGCATCCGGGTCTTCATGCCAGTTGGTCAACATCAGAAGATAGGGATCGACGATGCTGTAATTTAGTCCGAGCAGATAGGGACCCTCATCAATCTCATTTTCGAGCAATTGCCAGGCATGATTGATAAAGCTTCTGGCGGAATCCTGTATTTGATCGACCTGACTGGCGTCAGTGGTAAATGTGTCAGTGTAATAAAACCGCAATACGGCTTCATAGAGATTGGCTGACGCATAAAACAGCCAGCGATAAACCCGCGCGCGATCAGAACTGCCAATATCCGGGATCAGGCCAGCTTCGGGATGTTGATCCACCAGATGCAGCGAAATCGCTGCTGATTCGGTGATGATGGTTCCATCCGCAAGCGCCATCGCCGGAACTTGTCCACGAGGGTTAATTTTGAGGTATTCGGTACTGCTTTGCTCGTCGTTATCCATGTCAATAAGCTGGAGCTCGTACTCAGCGCCAATCTCTTCCAGCAAAATGTGAGGTGCTAACGCGCCGGTGTCTTTGTTCCAATATAATCGATACATTTTATCTCTTCTGCTCTCAGGTTTCTTTCTTTGCCGGGGCATCGGGTTCCTTTTCTCCCGTAACATCCGCGTCTTCGCGATCCTGCCCAGAAGGAACATCAGTGTCGGCGCTCTCGCTTTCGGCTTTGGCCGAATCGACATCGGTGACAGGGTCACCGCTCTCGTCTGGTTCACCAGCTTCAATCATGGATTCTGATACCTGGGTATTTGCCGTTCCATCGTCGTAGTCTTTTGGTCCTGTTTCATTGATCTCTACGGCGACAGATTGTTCGCTATCTTCGTTCCCAGCCTGAATCTCGGCCGCGTCAATCGGTGAATCCTCCGGGATCGCGTCCTGGACATTTGCTGCGTCACTGACAGCAATCGACAGCTTGCCCTGACCCCGTTCCAGGAGATTGGTCAGGGTTCCTATATCCCCGAGAGTCTGCGCTCCGTCGGCCAGATGCTGATAGACCTTGACATAGTTTTGGGTTAAATCATTTACCAGTTCAGAAGTTTTGTTGAAGTGTTGATTGACACTGGCTTTGTAGCTGACCATTTCCTCAGACTCGACTTCATCGATCCGTTTTACCGACGGTGACAGCAGACGATAAGCCAATGCGCCGATCAATACACCGGCGACCAGCGCGATAGTAACCATTTGCCAAACTGAATCCAGATTATCCACGGGACCTCTTATCTGTCGAAGATTGCAAAGCGAATTGCGATTATAAGATAACCACTGCTGCAATTATACAAACGAGACACTTCGCAAATGAGCTACCCGCTTAAATCCTGCTAATTTGATAATCGGGAGGGGAGCGCCTGTTAATTTTTGCAGGCTCCCGATAACCTTGAAATCTATCAGGAATCGTTCGATGGGTCGAATAATAGGTTACTGTGAATCTGGTTACCTGGATTCCAGCAATCGCCAGCGCTGCCGCAGCAAATCCCCCTCGTTTTTAAAATAATCCTCAGTCTCGGTACAGGACAGCATCCGATCAATGCGAAAGTGACGAAAATCATTGCGCATTTCGCACCAGCTTACCAGCAGCATGGCGTGCACGTAGTAGATGATGGCCAGGGGTTTGATGCGTCGCTCGCTATCGTTTTCATTTTCGTCGCGGTAGCGGATGTCGAGTTTCTGTTCGCTGCGAATGGCGCCACGGATCAGGTCGGGGCTGACAGCCTGCGGGACGAGTGCTTCACGGTTTGATACTTGCAGGCTTTCGTATTGGCCACGTACCGCATCAATTTTACGGGATACCTGTTCGGCGGCTTTTTTGAGCCCCTGGTCGCCGGTTTCGGCGACCAGGCTCAAGCCGACGACGATGGCCTCGATTTCTTCGGTGCTGAAATTGAGTGCCGGCAGGTCGTAGCCCTGACGCATCAGGTAACCGACGCCGGCTTCACCTTCGATCGGGGTGCGCATGCCCTGTAAAGTTTGTATGTCGCGATATACCGTGCGGATTGAGACTTCGAGGCGCTTTGCCATTTCACTGGCGGTGATAACCCGCGTTTCGCTGCGTAATATCTGGATGATTTCAAAGAGACGATCGGTTCGGCGCATGGGCGTTTTTACAGTTTGATCTGACAGTTTAATTTAACAGAACCCTACTGACAACACGGTGTCAGTAGGGTTTGTTTACAATGACGCAACATCTAATCAGGAGGCCAACATGAGTAGCAGTAATCCCCAGAGTATTTTTGAGAGTGGTTTCGAAATTCCGGCAATTCGCATGCTGCCTTACTGGCGGGTTCGCTTCCTTGCCCCCGAAGATGAAGTTGATTTTTTATTCGACGAGATCATTAAAGTAGCTCCACTGGTTTATGGCAAAACCGATCGTAATGCTGTTCGTACGGCGTCCTGTTACGAATATTACCGACCGATGGAAGGCGCGCCGACCGGTGCCGAGAGCGAGACCCGCAAGCGCCCCGGCATTGTCGAAATGTGGATCACGATTCCACCTGAGCAGACGCAACTGGAACTGATTATCGACGTGATTTACCAGCATCATAGCTACTATGAGCCCCCCATTTCGGTCGAGCCAATTTTGCGTTCCGAGACACGCGGACTGGATGACTCGAACAATCCGCATCGCTGGTGGAACAAAGAGGGCGACTGGAAAAATGACTGATTCAGCCGAGGTGCAGGTATGCTGGCTTGAGAATGTGGTGTGAGCCAGCGATTTTTCGGAATCGTATTAATTGTTACCTCTGCGATTGTTTTCAGTAGCGCCGGATTGTTTGTTAAAGGTGTCGCGGCTGATTCCTGGGTAATTCTGTTCTGGCGTGGGTTGTCGGCTGCGGTTTTCACCACGGCGTATGTGTTCTGGCGTCGCCATTCGCGACGTGAATTCATGCAGATGGGCCGACCGGGGATTGCCGCAGGCGTGATTGGTGCAATGGCGACGGTTGCGTTTATTCCGTCGTTTAAATTCACCAGCATCGCCAATGTTTCGCTGATTTATGCCGCGGTACCGTTTTTCTGCGCCGCCATTAGCTGGTTGTGGATTAAAGAAAAGCCGACCCGTACGGTGATGATGGCGAGTGGCGCTGCTTTTTCGGGAGTTGTGATTATCGTCAGCGGGTCGCTGGATAGTGTCAACTTGAAGGGCGATTTGCTGGCTCTGTGGATGAC
>QIJI01000137.1 GCA_003231795.1 Gammaproteobacteria bacterium | reverse complement strand
AACTCGTTACTTATGCTGCGAGTCTGCTGAATGATGCACAAGTTGAAATTCTCGATTTGAATGATTACGAAATGCCCCTGTTCAGTGTTGATCGTGAAGCCGAACTCGGGCATCCCGAGCTGGCGCAAAAATTCTTCGCGCTTATCGGCGACTGCGACGGGGTTATCATTTCGCTGGCCGAACACAATGGAAACTATAGCGCCGCCTACAAAAACCTGTTTGACTGGGCATCACGAATTGACCCAAAAGTTTATCAGAACAAACCGGTGGTACTACTGGCCACTTCTCCGGGTGGGCGCGGTGGTAAAGGCGTACTCGAAATTGCACTGAATTCGATGCCACGTTATGCGGCCAAGATCAAGGCCAGTTTGTCGGTGCCTGGTTTTTACGATGTTTTTGACAGTGAAAAGGCGGAGATTACCGATCCTGTGTTGCGCCAGCAAATCGCTGAAACCGTCAACTCGCTGTAGATATGAACGCTGCAACTGTTCTTTTTATCCCGCATGGCGGAGGTCCGTTACCGCTCATGAATGAGCCCGGCCATGCAAATTTGAATCGTTTTCTTCACGCCTTTTCCAGCAGTATCAAGCGACCGGACGCAATTGTTGTGATCAGTGCTCATTGGGAAGGGGACACGATCAGCATTACCAGTGCAAAGTCGCCGGCGCTATTGTTTGACTATTATGGTTTCCCCCCGGAAACCTACGAATACCAGTATCCAGCCGCCGGGGATCCGCTACTCGCGCAGAGGATAGATGAGTTATTCGCCCGTGCGGGGATTCAATCGAAGCTCGACGCTGAGCGTGGATTTGATCATGGCCTGTTTGTACCTTTGCTACTGATGTACCCGCAGGCAGATATCCCCTGTATCCAGATTTCATTGTCGTCGAATCTTGACGCTGCATTTCACATTCGAATGGGTCAGGCCCTGGCAGATCTGAAGAATGATAATCTTCTCATCCTTGGATCAGGGTTTTCGTTTCACAATATGCCGGCACTTATGAGCGAACAGGATGGCTCGATCGACCCGGGTAATCAGGAGTTTGAGGCATGGTTAGTAGAAACCTGTTGCGATCAGGAGCTATCCGAGGCAGATCGCTCAACCCGGCTTGCCGAGTGGCATCTGGCACCACATGCCCGCTACTGTCATCCGCGTGAGGAACACTTACTGCCGTTGCAGGTTTGTTATGGAATCGGTCAACGAGCAGGACGGCTGGTTTTTCAGGAAACGGTTGCCGGATTTATCGCTAGCGCCTACCAGTGGTGAGATTACGCTGATTCGGCGATTAATGGTCGGTCTGGTGATACAACGGATTCTGCCTGCTTTTCGAGTTGTCGTTCGCGCAAGGAAATATACAGGCTGCTTGAAATCAGTATCAGTATCCCGATGATGGTAGTCACGCTGGGCACCTCGTTCCAGAACAGAAAGCCGAACACGACAGCCCAGATGATATAGGTAAATTCGAAAGGGGCGATGGCACTGGCTTCCGCCATACAGTAAGCCTTCGAGATGCAGTAAAACCCGACTGCTGCAATAACCCCGGTTGCGAAGATCAGCATGGCATCGAATCCATCTGGTTGAACCCAGTCACGGCCGAGGAATGCCAGCGATGGATGATCTGAATCGATCGAAATCAGATCATTCATGATAAGCAGGCTGAAAATGCCGCTGGCTACCGTGAAGATGAAGAGCGCGTTTAACGCAATGGTCAGTGGATTATCGTGTTCGCTCAAGAATCGGGTAATGATGGTATGCGTCGCGTATGTAATAGCGGCGGTAAAGGCAAGTGCTACTGCGAGCGTATTGAATTCGCCACTCGGTGACAGAATGACCATGACTCCGATGAATCCGAACACAACTGCCCCCCAGCGGCGCAGGCCGACTCTTTCACGCAGGATTATCGCCGACATGGCAGTGACAAACAGCGGCATGGTAAAGGTAATTGCGACCACTTCGGCCAGTGGCATCGCGGCAATCGCGAGGTAGTAACTGACGTAGGAAGTAAAGCCGAGCAGGCCGCGTAATATTATCAGCTTTGGTTTCTTCGAAACCAGGGGTATGGTTTGGCGCGAAATGAG
>QIJI01000341.1 GCA_003231795.1 Gammaproteobacteria bacterium | reverse complement strand
CCAGCCAGGGCGAATAACGATCTCCCACCAGGTACAGCGGATATCGACCTTTGGTAACAAATCCCCCGGCTACCCGGGAGCCTCTATTGGCACTCGCATTTGGGAAATCCTATTTCAACGTTCCAAAGACGAATACTGAATTCATAAGTTTATCGCCTATCGGCTGATCGAATTCACGCCACTCGCGAGTCAATAAATCTCAACCAGTTGCGCAATTCGACTTCGCGGATTTGCGGGTCGATGATGTCATCGCCAACATCAAGTAGTTCACGCAGTTCAGCTGAATTCGGGGTTGCATACAGGGCCTTCATATTCGAGGCATAGGTCGCTACGGCATTTTCATCCTGGAAGTGACCCTCTCGTACCAGTGCCTCTGCCCGGGCAGCAATCAGGCGCCCCATTTCATGCAGGTTGTATTCAGGATGATACTGCGTACCCCAGAAAGAAGCGTCTCCATTTCCCACGACTGCGGCCTGGATCGGGCTATGGGTGTTGCCGCCGAGTGAAACCGTAGCTTGCGGTAACCGGGTAACTTCATCGAGGTGCATGATGAAGGCGTCAAATCTGGTTGGCTTCCCTGCCAGCATCGGCGATGCCCGGCCCGCGTCGTTCAGTTCGATGCCACGAGCGATTCCCCACTCACGACCGCGGGGGTTGACCGCGACTTCGCCGCCACCCACCTGCGAGGCCAGCTGAATTCCCCAGCAACTACCCCAGCTGGCTGCCCCGGCACTGGTTAACGCGCGCGCGAATTCGATCTGTCCGTAAACACGCGGATCATCGAGGTGATAAACGGTAAGATCCGAACCTGTCCAGATGAAACCGTCAAAGTCTTCGATGCTGCACCCCGATGGCAGCGCGAAGTCCGGATCCGCAACGTAAACGATTTCGCTGCTTGCGTTCGGTGCCTCGCGGCGTAAAAAATCGCGGAACAAATCATGCGGATGACCAACGTCGGACAGGTCAAAGTTTTTACGGCTCGCCTTCGGGTAACAGTTGACGATACAAAATCGATGCTTTGCTGTTGTCACGGGTGTTTGTGTCATCGCGGTACTCGCTGTGGAAAATCGGTAATAAGGCCGCTAACGCCAATCTCGATATGGCGAGCGATCGTCTCGTCATCGTTGACAGAGTAGGGGTTAAGTTTCAGGCCCCGATCGACCTGCTTTTTCAGTTGGTCGGCGGAAACACGAGTGTATCGCGGGTTAAAAGTATCGAAAAACGGGTCGCTGAAGTCGATCGGGTCTTCAGGGAAAAGGCCCAGGATAGCCTGGACCTCAAATTCCGGCCGGCGCTGTTTTAGTGTTTTCAGCCAGGCGAAACGGGCTGATGAAAACAGCAGGCGGTCGGCTCCGATTCCAACCTCGTCTGCCAGTTCAAGGACGGCACTGAGCAGGTCGAAATCATCCTGGGGTGCGGGTTGCGTCTTTAGCTCAAGGTTGAGAAACCAGTCCAGCTCCAGGGTGAGTTCGAAGGCCTCCCGCAACAGTGGAACTCTTTCCCCGGCAAATCCTGCCAGTTCCTGGTGATTGACTGCCCCGGCGGCAACCTGCCCGAAAGGGTCGTCGCGCTCGAACCATGAACCTGCGTCAAGCGAGCGAATTTCATCCAGGTTGTAGGTGGAAAATGGCGCGGGGATGCGTTCGGGAAAAATATCGGAGACGTTCGTGGTTCGGATCATCGCATCGTCATGCATCAGCACCAGATGATCATCCGCCGTGACCGCAACATCGGTCTCCCAAAGATCGGCGCCGAGCTGATGTGCTTTACGGGCCGCAACCAGGGTATTTTCAGGCGCCAGGCTTCGGGCGCCCCGGTGAGCGATGATAGTAACCATGTGGTTAGGTCGATCCTTGCAGTCGATATCAGGGTAACAGACAGGGTACTTTAATCAGACAATGGGAATTCGACAAACAATTTATTGGGCACTAAACCGTAAACCGAAACCGTAAACCGGGACAGATCTATTTAAATGGCTAAATAAATCTGTCCCGGTATATTTGTGAAGCCGACTTGACACAGTAAAATCTGATCAGTCACCAAACCTGTAGTCTGGTTTGATTCCAGCGGGCAGATACATCCGCAGCTTGGCGA
>QIJI01000371.1 GCA_003231795.1 Gammaproteobacteria bacterium | reverse complement strand
TTTTGTAACTGTTCCCATTATTAATTATCACCGGCCAGGCCGGTAATCGCACCCATTCTCTGTGGTACGTGCCAAAGATTGAATTGGTTCCAATTCGGTACAATCTTTGGCATTTATTTGTCTAATTCCATACTCGATGCATGAAAATCGACGCAATCATAACCAATATTATTGCCATTAGCCACGATATTGTTCCATATCAGGCTATTGGTCTAAATTTGGTACAAGACACAAAGCTCAAAACTGTCGATAAAGCCAGGAGGTTGCGATGTTATGCAACCCCCTGAATTACCGCTTGACAGTTTTTTACGATCAGGAAAACTTTTCGTAAGCCTTGCGCAGATCCACCATCGGATGGTTGCTGGCCATCTGAAATTTGACCAGCAACTCGCGCGCAATCATGTCACGGTCCTGCTGGTTATCGGGTAAGTCAATATTGTCCGGGATGGTGACCCAACCGTTGATATTGCGATCGAAAACCGCGGGATTGCCTTCTTCATAACCCATGTGCACGTCTTCGAGCCAGTTCAGATCGCTCCAGCCCATGACTTCCATATAGCGGGTCAGGAACGGGGTGCAGCGTTCCATATCCGGAACCAGGTTTACGTCGTAGCGATAACCGATGTGCTGGCCGATAATTTTTTCGCGTTCGGAATCGACACCGTCGCCTTCGATAAATTGATTAATATCCTGTTCAGACATTTCAGCCTCCTTAGAAACGAGTCATGTCGGGGCGACCGACGGTGTGTTGGGTACCTGCCATCGGCACCTGTGCACAGGCAGAAGCTTCCATCGTCAATGCCGCAAGGTCTTCCGGCTCGAGCGAATGAATGTTGGTCTTGCCACAGGCACGGGCAAACAATTGGGCTTCGATGGTGAGCGTATGCAAAAAGTTGAAAACCCGTTCGGCCGCCGCATCCGGGTCGAGCCGTTTACGTAGAGCCGGATCCTGGGTCGCAATGCCGACCGGGCAGCGACCGGTGTGGCAGTGATAGCAATATCCGGGATCGACACCCATTTCACTTTGGAAATCGGCTTCCGGAATATCCTTGTTACAGTTCAGTGCGATCAACGCAGAGTGACCAATCGCAACCGCATCAGCACCGAGCGCAATCGCTTTTGCGAGGTCAGCACCATTACGAATACCCCCAGCGTAGATCAAGGTAATTTCACCTGACATACCAACATCATCCAACGCCTGACGCGCCTGGCGAATCGCCGCGATTCCGGGAACACCGGTATCTTCAGTCGCAAGATGTGGACCGGCACCGGTGCCACCTTCCATGCCGTCGATATAGATTGAATCGGGACCGGTCTTGGCCGCCATACGCACATCGTCGTAAACACGTGCCGCACCCAGTTTCAACTGAATCGGAATCTGTCCATCGGTGGCCTGACGAATTTCCTGAATCTTCAGCGACAGATCGTCGGGCCCCATCCAGTCAGGATGGCGCGCCGGAGAACGCTGATCGATGCCGGCTGGCAGCGAGCGCATCTCGGCCACCTGGTCGGTAACTTTCTGCCCCATCAAGTGCCCGCCGAGTCCCACCTTACAGCCTTGACCGATGAAGAATTCAACCGCGTCTGCGAGACGTAAATGATTCGGATTAAAACCGTAACGCGACTGGATAAGCTGGTAAAACCATTTGGACGAGTAACGACGTTCGTCAGGAATCATGCCGCCTTCACCGGAACAGGTTGCGGTTCCGGCCATGGTGGCGCCCCGCGCCAGTGCAGTCTTGGCTTCGTAGCTCAGCGCACCGAATGACATGCCGGTAATATAGACCGGAATATCAAGTTCCAGCGGAACTTTGGCATTAGGACCGATGATGGTTTTGGTCAAACATTTTTCACGATATCCCTCGATCACAAAGCGGGTCAGGGTTCCGGGCATGAAAGTCAGGTCATCCCAGGTTGGAATCTTCTTGAACAGCGAGAAACCGCGCATGCGGTAACGACCGAGTTCAGCCTTGATGTGAATATCGTTCATCACCTCGGGTGGGAAGATGAAGCTGTTCCCCAGACGATATGGATCTATTTTCTTGTCAGACATCTTTACATTCTCCAGAACTGAAACCCGTGCCTAAAGCACCAGTTT
>QIJI01000121.1 GCA_003231795.1 Gammaproteobacteria bacterium | reverse complement strand
CATGATTTTGCAGCAGCATTGAATAATTGCCGCCCAGATCCCGTGCCAGCAATTCGCCTTCATCGTCAGTTGTAGTGGAATCCTGGTAAACATGGGATGACAGGCTGCCGAGGGCAAATCCGGCATGTTGCGATAATGGCATTAACCCCTGTGGCATTGCCGACACCGCGATACCGGCGCGGGTATGGCTGTGAATCACGAAGTTGATTTCAGGCCGGGCTTTGAGGACCGACGAATGAATGATATGGCCCGCTTCATTCAAAATACGCCCCGGAAGATCCATTTCACCGTCATAAGTCATTCTGACCAGGTTTGACGCGCAAATTTCGTCAAACATCAGATCGTGACTATTGAGCAGATAGTGATTCGGATCACTATCGATTCGAGCCGAAATATGGGTGCTGGTCAGATCAGTCCAGCCGAAATGAAGCGCCAGCCGATAGAGCGCAGCAAGTTCCTGCCTGGCCAGGGTTTCAGCACTTTCTTCAATTCTACCTGTCGCTTCCATTAACCACCTCTCGATACATAATTCGCATAGTCGCCGGGATTGCTGACTTCGGATACGTGGCATACGCATTGCCCGCTGAGATAAAAACAACGTTTTTATCGCGCTCGAAAGAGGCCGGCATGGCGTAGTACTGCACTTCCAGTGACGATTTTTCGGACATCATTTATTATTTCATTGTGCGCTCGAAGTTTAAATCGAATTATCCCGATGGCTGCAACCACAAACTTCGCAAGACTTATTCGAATCAACGATACAACCGTCATCCCAGCGAGAGGACGACGGAGTAATAGTACAGCGTTGGCACTGTAGAAGCACAAAGATGGCGTCTGTGGATGGATTACCGGCGCAATATAGTCATCCCCGCGCAGGCGGGGATCTTTATAATATCTGGATTCAGTTTACACAGCGATCTACCGAAACAACCATCTATGACGATGCAATTCAAATATGTGCTGACCGCACTGATGTATTTCACGCGTATCCCGGGTATTCGCAATGCCCCCTATGACGAAGCGGCGCAGCGCCAGGCACTTAAATATTTCCCGTTAATCGGCTGGCTGGTCGGTGCGCTTGGTGCGCTAACGCTTTATCTCGGACAACTGGTCCTGCCGCCCACCATAGCAGTGGTCGGCACCATCATCGCCATGTTGCTGTTAACCGGTGCGATGCACGAAGACGGACTCGCCGACAGCGTTGATGCGTTTGGTGGTGGTTACGATCGTGATCGCATTCTCAGCATCATGAAGGACAGTAATCTCGGGGTGTTCGGCGGCATAGCATTGATTCTGATTCTGGCACTGAAAACTCTGTTACTGCTTGAGCTGGTGGCGCACAATGTCGGTCTAACCATGCTCGCCATCATGTTTACTCAGGCCGCCAGCCGTTTCGTGGTACTGCTGATTCCGGCCACACTCGACTATGTACAACCTTCACCCGAGAGCAAATCCCGGACCATGGTCGGCGAACGATTGCCGATCTCTTCGCTTGCCTTCAGTGGCTTGATCATTGCGATTCCGCTGCTGTTGTTAAACGATCAGGCTTACTGGAAAGGGCTGCTGGCAGCCACGCTTGTCAGTGCCGGCCTCGCCTTTTATTTCAAATCGCGCATTGGTGGTTATTCTGGTGACTGTCTCGGAGCGACCCAACAAATATGCGAGTCTCTGATTTACCTGACATTACTGGTTTCATGGACGTCTATCTGATTCGACATACCCGCGTCGCGCTCGACAGCGGAATCTGTTACGGCCGCAGCGAGATCAAACTGGCAGCGGATTTTGATGCGCAGTTGGCCGGACTAAAACAACAATTACCCACAGCATTCGATGCCGTTTACTCCAGCCCGCTACAGCGCTGTACTCGGTTGGCCGAGCAGTTCAACACCAGTGTCAAGCAGGATGGCCGTTTACAGGAATATGATTTTGGCGAATGGGAACTGCATCCCTGGGATGATATCGACAGTGATGCACTGCATCTGTGGATGCAAAATTTTGTAAATGTCCGGCCACCCGGTGGCGAGACGCTGATTGAGATGTCCGAACGAGTCGGCCAGTTTATGGATGACCTGCGCGAAGGCGATCACTCGCAAGTGCTG
>QIJI01000111.1 GCA_003231795.1 Gammaproteobacteria bacterium | reverse complement strand
ACAACCCGATAACTCGATTTCATAATAGTAATCCCAAAATATTGGTCTGGTTGCTGCCCCGGCAAGGGCGTAGACAGCGATTTCTGAAATTCAAACAGTATTCTGTAGCGACCGGGATGACCACGTCAATTGGAAGTTGTGCATGCACGCCAGGCGTGCCGGGTTTCTGCTCGATAAAGCCCGTATCTGCCCGGTTACATAATTGTCGCTTATGGTATCGCGCTACCGATAATTCAGGCTTATAGTTGGCGCAGTATAAACGCAGGTCCATCGTGAGAAGAACTAGATTGTCATCAAAAGCTGACTCCATTCCACTGCCACAATATAACGTGTTTCGATCAAACTTCACCTGCTTTGCAGCAATGGTGATGTGGGCATTCTCGTTTCCAATTGCCGAAGTGATGATCGAGACCTGGGGTACGGTCGGACTGGTTTTGATACGGCAAGCGATTGCGGCTTTCTCATTGTGCTTTTTTTGGTTTTTGCTCGATGGATGGAAACCGATTCGCGATGCAAACTGGATTCGTGGCGTTACAGTCGGTGGCCTTGGATTCGGTCTGGGAGCAATATTGTTTCTCGTGGGGCAGTCGATGTCGGACCCGGTCACCCCGGCCATTGCGGCTTCGATGATGCCGATCATCGCTGCAATTCTTGAAATTTTATTCGATGGAAGACGACTGCGTACCAAGCTTGTATTTGGAATCCTACTGGCTATTTGTGGTGGATTGCTGGCAACCGGCACGCGACTTGGCGATGGTAATTTCGGGTGGGGTAGTTTGCTATGCCTGTTCTCGGTTATCCTGTTTGCCTGGGCAACCCGAGCCACTACCAATGACTTCCGATCGTTGTCACTGGTTGGTCGGACGGCAATAACCCTGGTTGGGGGTGTGGTAACCGTATTTGTGATTTTTCTTTTGATGCTGGTGCTTGGGGTGAAAGGTACCGAAATCGGTCTGCTCGATAGCAATCATATTGCGATGTTGTTATTTACCGCGATTGGCTCAATCGCGTTGGCACAGTTTCTGTGGATTCGGGCCAATGCCGGGCTCGGCATATTGCTGGCTTCTTTTCACATGAATGCGGTGCCTTTCTATGTGATGGTCATCCTCGTCATGTTTCTTGATGCCAGCTGGAACTGGTGGCAGGCGGTAGGTGCTGTAGTCGTTGCGGCGGGCGTTATGGTGGCGCAATCGGCAGCGCAGCGCCCGACCATCTAATCTTCAGCGAGTAATGAAAGGTCTTGAGCCGCGTCGAACAAAATCGGCAAATACCTGTCCTTGTCTTCAGGTGATACCCGCGATATGGGTGCTTGGATCGCAAGCGAACTGTAAAATCGTCCCTGTTTATCGGTAATCGGCACGGCAATGGCAATGATATCGTCGTACATCTCTTCATTATCGATAGAAACTTGAGACTTTTCTATTTCGTTAACCTCATTCAACAGTTTCTCAGGATCGATAATTGTATTTTTAGTGCGCGCTTCGAGTTTAAGCTTACTGATGATCAACTTGCGTCGGGATTCCGGTAAGGTGCTTAGATAAAGCTTTCCACTGGCGGTACAGTGTAGAGGAACGCGTATTCCAATTGGAAACTGCAGTCGCAGCGGAGCATCCGTTTCGACTCGATCAGAGTAGGCCATATAGAGGCCATCCGGATAAGCGATATTGCAGGTTTCACCGACCGACTCAGATAAGGCAGTCAGTATCGCTTGACGGGTTGCGCGAAATCGTGAGTTCGCCAGCACACCAACTGCTACATCGTGTAATCGGTTGCCCGGAACGTAGTGTTTGCCATTAATTTTTTTAAGCAGGTATCCTCGTGCTTCGAGTTCTGTGCAAAGTCTATGCGCGGTTGCCTTCGGTAAATTTAACTCTTCATTAATTTCGGTAGCACTGATGGGCTTGGGTGCCGCTGCGACTGTATCCAGGATGTCTAACACCCGGTGTATGGTGGAACCACGTTCTCGTTTCATTTTTTGCCCGGGTTCTTGTCAGTGAGGATTGCCAATTTATTGTCCAATGATGTTTTACTATTGCCCTTTATATCAAAAAATGAGAAAAAAAATTCCGTTTTAATAAATATCAATTTAGCTTTTTTTGTGT
>QIJI01000025.1 GCA_003231795.1 Gammaproteobacteria bacterium | reverse complement strand
GCGCACCATGGAAAAAGCTTTTGAACTCGTCTACGATTTTGAACCTGCAGGCCATCAGCCACGTGCCATAGAGCAGCTCCTCGAAGGTATTAATGATGGTTTGGCAACACAAGTTTTACTCGGTGTAACCGGTTCCGGAAAAACCTTCACCATGGCTCAGGTTATCGCTCGTACCCAACGCCCGGCGATTATCATGGCCCCCAACAAAACTCTGGCAGCTCAGTTATATGGGGAAATGAAGCAGTTTTTCCCCAAAAATGCGGTCGAATATTTTGTTTCCTACTATGACTATTACCAGCCCGAGGCCTACGTCCCGGCCTCTGATACCTTTATCGAGAAGGATGCATCGATCAATGATCACATTGAACAGATGCGCTTATCGGCTACAAAGAGCCTGCTGGAGCGGCGCGATGTCATCATCGTTGCATCCGTCTCGGCAATTTACGGCCTTGGTGATCCGGACGCCTACCATTCCATGGTGCTGCACCTGCAACGAGGTGATGCGGTAGACCAGCGTTACATGCTTCGCCGCCTGGCTGATATGCAATACAGCCGAAATGACGCCGTGTTCCAACGGGCGACCTATCGGGTTCGCGGTGATGTGATCGATATTTTTCCGGCCGAATCGGAACGGGACGCCATTCGCATTGAATTGTTTGACGATGAAATCGACCAGATACATTTTTTTGACCCACTCACCGGAGCTATTACTGGCAAATCTCCGCGAGCGACGATTTACCCCAAGACCCACTACGTGACCACGCGCGACCGGATGATGTCGGCCATGGATGATATCCGTGGCGAACTACGAGAACGACTGGATGTGCTGGTGAAAAACGGCAAATTAGTCGAAGCCCAGCGCCTGGAGCAGCGTACACGCTTCGATTTAGAGATGATGCAGGAACTCGGCTACTGTTCCGGCATCGAAAACTACTCACGTTATCTCTCGGGACGGGCCACGGGTGAGCACCCACCCTGTTTACTCGAATACCTGCCCACGGATGCGCTCATGATCCTCGACGAAAGCCATGTCACCATCCCACAGATTGGAGCCATGTACAAAGGTGACCGCTCGCGCAAGGAAACCTTGGTTGATTACGGCTTTCGATTACCCTCGGCATTGGACAATCGGCCACTTAAATTTGCTGAATTTGAAAAAATTGCGCCACAAATTATTGCCGTCTCTGCGACACCGGGTAATTACGAAATGGAGCGCCAGGATCAGGTTGTTGAACAACTCGTCCGACCGACCGGGCTGCTTGACCCGGCCGTAGAGGTTCGCCCGGTAGCCACACAGGTTGACGACCTGCTGGCGGAGATCAACCTGCGAGTCGAGGTAGGTGAGCGGGTACTGGTGACAACATTGACCAAGAAAATGGCGGAGGATCTGACCGACTACCTGGCGGGGGCCGGAGCGCGGGTACGCTACCTTCATTCCGACGTGGACACCGTGGAACGAATGGAGATAATTCGCGATTTAAGACTGGGTGAATTCGATGTGTTAGTGGGGATTAACCTGTTGCGTGAGGGCCTCGATATGCCCGAGGTCTCGCTGGTGGCGATCCTCGATGCAGACAAGGAAGGTTTTCTGCGTTCAGAACGGTCATTGATTCAAACCATCGGCCGTGCTGCTCGAAATATCAACGGAAAAGCAATTTTGTACGGTGACAGAATTACCGGCTCCATGCAGCGCGCTATCGGTGAAACCGAACGACGTCGTGTGGTGCAACATAACTTCAACCGCAAACACAACATCTCACCACGCTCGATACGCAAGCGAATCACGGATATTATGGAGGCTGGATACGGCTTCAAAGACAACAAGGCGCGGCGCAAGAAGGTAGCCGAACAGGCGGCTGATTACAAGTTGCATAATTATGAAGACTTATCTAAGCGACTGAAAACAATGGAAAAAGAAATGTATCAATATGCCGAAGAACTGGAATTTGAACAGGCTGCGGCGAAACGTGATGAAATCCATCAACTCAGAGAAAGCTGGCTTAAAAAGCCCCGCTAAAAAACAGTATATTCCAATCCATACATGCGTCTGGCGAGCGGGTGAGCGCGTCATGTGTCAGCCCGTTCAGAGTCCGTCCATGAATGGTTTTGAAGCG